>JAGHBS010000034.1 GCA_021160865.1 Planctomycetota bacterium
CATTCGGATGGGCGATAATCTTCTTTTCGACCTCTAATGTTGGCGGCTCATTTATCCAGACGTCAATGGCGGCACCGGCTACCTTGCCGGATTCCAATCCCTCCAAAAGGGCTTCAGGGTCAATTATTCCACCTCGAGCAGCATTTATGAGAAAAACACCGTCGGGCATCACAGCAATTTGCTCCTTCGAGATCATTCCTATCGTCTCGGGGGTAGCAGGGACATGAACGCTGATATAATTGCATCGTCGGCAAAGGTCTAACAAGTCTTTTATCATCTCAAAGGAGCCATCCGGGCACTTGCCAGCAAAGTAAGGATCATAAGCGAGTATCTTCATTTCCATCGCCGCTGCTCGCTTGGCAAGGGCTTTTCCAACGCGCCCCATGCCAATAATGCCAAGCGTCTTACCAGCCAGTTGCTTGCCCTGGAACTTTTTGCGCTCCCATTCGCCACGAACCAAAGAAGCATTCGCCGGGACTATCTTACGAGATACTGCCAGCATCATCGCAAGGGTCAACTCAGCCGTCGAAATCGTATTGGCATCGGGCGTATTCATCACAATAATGCCCTTAGCCGTAGCAGCAGCGACGTCGATATTGTCTACCCCCACCCCTGCTCTGGCGATACATTTTAATTTGGAAGACCTCTCCAGCACCTCTTTGGTAACCTTGGCACCAGAGCGGACAATCATCCCATCGTATCCGTCAATTATCTGGGCTAACTCTTCCGGGCTAAGCCCCGTCTTGACATCCACTTCGACGTCCTCTTGCCTTTCAAGCCATTCCAAGCCTGCCTGATTAAGATTGTCTGCTACGAGAACCTTCACCTCTCGACTCCTATCATTTCAACCCACTACTATTTCCAATCCTTTAGCACCTTTGCTGCTGCTGATACCCCCCTACCGATTTCAACAGCAATTCCACATTCAGCAAGAGCATATTCAATGGCAGCAATTAGTCCAATCGTTTCTATTGGATCGACATATCCCATATGCGAGATTCTAAACACCTTTCCTTTCAAGTCTCCCTGCCCACCTGCAACGGAGCAGCCGAACCTGTCTTTCAAAATGCCACGGAATTGGCTATCGGAAACACCTTCGGGCAACCAGATGCAACTGACCGAATCGCTTGGTTGAGACGAAAAGAGTTTTAGACCCATAGCTTGAGCAGCTGATCGCGTCGCATGGGCTAACTTCGCTGTCCTTTCCCAGATGGTTTCCAGCCCTATATCCAAAATCATCTCAATAGCGACCCTAAGCCCACGAATGAGACTAACCGCTGCTGTATAAGGTGTATCATTCTTGGCGAGGGATTTTCGGTACGCCTTGAGGTCGAGGTAAACACCAGGCGGGGTTATTGTTTCGATAATATTCCATGCCTTCTGACTTACCGAGACGAACGCCAATCCTGGCGGCATCATCAGCGCCTTTTGACTACCTGAGACGACGATATCAACACCCCACTCATCAGTCCGCAGCGGCAATGCCCCCAGGGAAGTTATACAATCAGCGATGAGGATGGCATCGGTACGGCTGACTTCCTTTGCAATGGCTTGAATATCACAAACAGTACCGGTGGAGGTTTCGCTATGGACCACGATTACAGCCCCGTAATCGCCAGAGGTAAGCTTATCATGGACTGTCTCCGGTGAAATGGCAGTGCCCCATTCAATCTTGACTTCATCTACATCGAGATTTGCACGTCGGGCAACTTCGACCCATCTGCTACCGAATTTACCACCATTAGCGACGAGAACTTTCTTATCCCTTCGGCAGGCACAAAGAATAGCTGCCTCCATACCTGCTGTACCCGAGGCTGCGATGGTAAGTACGTCGTTATCGGTCATGAAAATTTTCTTCAACCCTTCGGTTGTTTGCCCGAACATTTCCCGGAACTGCTCGGTACGATGATGAAAGATGGGCTTGGCCATCTCGATAAGTACCTCTGGTGGGACTTCCGTAGGCCCGGGTGTGAAAAGTCGCTTTTTTATCATATGTTTATCTCCCTCAATCTATTAATCGTACCGATAGTATAAAAAGAAATCGCAAACTATCAACCAATCCTCCTTATAGAAACATCGCCAAGCATAGCAGGAAACATTAGGATTACTCACCAACGATTTTCCCCGCACAAAATCTTCACAATGAGAGGGCGGTTAATGTGTTTGTTAAAAACTTGCGATATTTTTCAATTTCTTGACGAAATGCACTTTCACTTTTACAATCAGGGGTTAGGTTTTGGTAAAATCTATTTCCAGCAGGATTTTGTTTTTATTGTTTATTTTATCGAACCATTTTGATATGGTGGGATGAGGTAAGAGAGAAGCAGAGGAACATGATGGACAAGATTCGCGTGGCAATAGTGGGAGTCGGCAATTGTGCTTCTTCGCTGATTCAGGGAATTCATTTTTATGGAGATACTTCCATCGAGGCTGCTGTCCAGGGTGTCGGGCTGTTGCATCCGGAGATAAACGGCTATCGACCACAAGACATCGAGATCGTTGCTGCAATAGACATCGATGCCCGCAAAGTAGGCAAGCCATTACATGAAGCCATCTTCGCGCCACCCAATAATACCAAAATCTTTTATGACAAATTCCGCTACGATCATGTAAAGGTGGCTATGGGCAACGTCCTCGATGGTGTCTCAGAATATATGATGTCCTATCCGGAGCATCAGCGATTCGTAGTTGCTGATAAGCCAAACGCTACTATATCAGATATCGTCAAGCTGCTCCGTGATAGTGGAGCGGAGATATTGATGAATTACGTTCCTGTCGGCTCACAAAAAGCAGCAGAGTTCTATGCAGAATGCTGCTTAGAAGCCGGTGTGAGCCTGATTAATTGCATGCCAGTATTTATCGTTTCTGATCCGCAATGGGGCAAACGGTTTACCCAAGCTGGTATCCCTTGCGTCGGCGATGATGTAAAAGCGCAGGTCGGTGCCACAATCGTTCATCGAGTCCTTACAAGATTGATGCACGACCGTGGCGCCACTATCGACGCAACTTATCAACTTAATACCGGTGGAAATACCGATTTTCTCAACATGCTTGATCGCAATAGACTTGGCTCGAAGCGTATCTCGAAAACTGAAGCCGTCCAATCCCAGCTGGACGTACCTCTACCACCGGAGAAGGTGCATATTGGCCCATCCGATTATGTCCCCTGGCAGAAAGATAATAAGATTTGCTTCTGTCGAATTGAAGCAAGGGGATTTGGTGCTATACCTTTGAACATCGAATTACGTTTGAGCGTTGAGGATTCACCCAATTCCGCTGGTGAGACAATTGACGCTATCCGCTGCTGTAAGATTGCTCGTGAACGTGGGCTGGCAGGTCCACTAATCGAGGTCTCAGCATACACCATGAAGCACCCACCGAAACAATTCACCGATGCAGAAGCCTATCAGATGCTTGAAGACTTTATCAACAATGGTACAACCGTCCAGCAGGCACAGCAGGAAGGGCAGTACGAACCAGCCCAGACGGTAAAGCCAGCCGAAAAATAAAAGGTAGCGTTTACCTTCACTGCATCATAAACCATGGGGGAGGTTCTTTGCGCCTTGCCTAAGTGCTTTCCATATCGTACATTTCTTGCCATGATTGGAAAGAAAATTGGCAAGGGCTTTTCCATTGCAAGAGATTTTATTGCTCGTGGATTGGTCAAAATCGGCATCAGCCCCAACATCCTGACGTTGACAGGGATGGTGCTGACATTGGCTGCGGGGCTATGCCTGGCAATCGGTGCAGGAAAACACTTCGCGTGGAATCTCGACCCCCAAAGCGATTCAAATGCCTTCCTGCTATTAGCAGCGGTGTTGCTGACACTATCATCAGCGTGTGATATGCTCGACGGTGCTGTCGCACGGATTGGGAATAAAAAAAGTGCCTTCGGGGCATTTTTGGATAGCACGCTCGATAGATACAGCGATTTCGCCATCTTCGCAGGTATCGGCATATTTTACGCTACTCGAACTCCTGCAAATATCACTTTCACCCTTTTGAGCATGATAGCAATGATTAATGCAATGATGATTTCATATTGCAGAGCAAGAGCAGAAAATATCATCGAGTCATGCAAGGTCGGATACTGGCAGCGGGGCGAACGCTCCACCGCAATTCTCGTGGGAACATTCGCTTATAATATTCCCGCCTTACTTCTCCAGCAATCGTTGTTAACAACGTTCACCGTGCTGAGGCGGATATTCTACACCCGCAACGTCATCAGATGGATTGAAAATGGCAAGCCGATAGACAAGAAAGCCATAACCGACCCGCGGGAGGGGAATTTCTGGCTGAAGATTCGACTCTGGCGGTGGGAAAGAGGAACAGTACCCTACGATGTGATCACCACGATTAACCTTTTATGGCTACTTTTAGCGAGGATTCCTGCTACCGACCTGCTTCGTCAATGGTTTTTGAAATAACTATCATCTTTTTTGTCTTCGCCCTGGGTCTTCTGCCTGCCGATTAGTGTCAATGCAGTAGCATCAGTTATTTCGACATCAACATATTTACCCGCCAAATTCTCTGGACCGTCAAAGACGACGATATGATCAGTTCGTGTCCTGCCGGTAAGCTGGACCAAATTATCAGAGGTTGACGAACCTTCCGGTGAAAGCCCCTTATTCTGTTTCTTTGCCAGCGGTGATTTCCCTTCTACCAGCACCTCAACCACCTTGCCTATCAACGCACGATTATCCGCAAGCGATACCTCCTGCTGGACCGTCAACAATTCGATATTTCTCCTGCGTTTTACTTCCGGCGGGACGTCATCAATGAAACGCCTTGCTGCTACTGTCCCGGGACGGGGTGAGTATTTGAAGATATAAGAATTCTTATATCTCGTCCTTCGGATAAGTTCGACGGAAGCCTGGAAATCTTCGTCGCTCTCACCGGGAAATCCGACGATAAAATCACCCGCGATACCGATCTGTCCAACAATCTGCCTTGCATCATCAATCAGACGATCATAATCCGCCCGGCTGTAGTGCCTTCCCATCGCCTTGAGGATGCGGTCCGAGCCGGATTGTGCAGGAATATGGAGATATTCACAAACTTTCGGCAAATCCCGCATTGCTTGAAGGATTGCCCTATCAAATCCACCTGGATAACAGGTGATAAATCGTATCCGCTTGAGACCTGTAAGATTATCGAGCCGTTTGAGCAAGTCAGCCAGGCCGACTGTCTTGCCGCTTTGCTCGAAACGATATGAATTGACCGTCTGTCCCAGCAAGGTTATCTGTGTTATCCCTGCATCGATGAGACGCTTGGTCTCTTCGATAATCTCATCAGGGTTTCTACTCTGCTCAGGACCTCGGACGTATGGAACGATGCAATACGTGCAAAACTTATCGCATCCCCGCATTATGCGGACGTACGCCTGGGCAGGTAGGTGCGTTCGGAAAGGGTTACGAAGCAAGTCAATAAAACCTGTTTCAGTAGTAGATTTCTTTGCCTGCCCCCTTGGGGGATCAAGGGCAATCTGAGGCGATGAGTTCATCGCTGCTGTTATCAGTTCGACCAAACGGTGCAACTGGCCTGGTGCGCAAAGAAGATTAATCCCTTTATGCAGCTTGATAAGTTCCTCACCTGTCCGTTGAGCCATGCACCCCAGCACGCCAATGATAACTTCCCTGCCAGCAGCCTTTTCATCACAAAGCCGCTCGAGGCGGGAATGAACCTTCCTCTCGGCATGTTCACGGACCGAGCAGGTGTTCAAAAGAACCACATCGGCTGAATCTTCCCTGTCGGTAATTTCCATCCCCGCCGATCGCAAAAGCGCCTCAGCCAGCTCGCTATCAAGCACGTTCATCTGGCAACCGAATGTCTCGATATAGACCCTCATCGTTCAAAAGTTAGAGCATATCAGAGATAATAGCAAATTTTCAGGCAATTGTGATACCCGCTGCCAATTATCATGTGAAAAGAGTTTAGAGTACTTCCCCCGGGCTGCATGGAATTGATACTGCACAATCACTTATTCCATCGCAGGTTAGCCCCCTGCTGGCGAAGTGCTAATCGAAGTCGTTCTGCACCGGATTCGTCGGTGATAAGATTGACAGATTTGCTGTGCGGGCTCGAAATCGTCAACTTGAGGTGCTTATCTTTCGGTGATTGATTGATAACTATTTCATCTGAGAGAGGAATCTCCACCCTGGCAGCAAACTTACGATAAACCAATCTCTTATCGGTTATCACCACTCCTGCAAGACCAGCCTCGGTTTTTGAAAAATCGCCATCCTGAATATAAAGTTTGAAGGTCTCGCCCTGCTGAGGCGTGAACCAATGCTTTATCCTGCTTCTCACCGCCAATGGTAGCGTTTGCCAAGGGTTGCTATGAAGCTTCAGATACGCTTCATGGACTTTTTTCACAACCGGACTATCAGGTCCACAGACATTTCGAGCGAATTCCTCTGCCTGTCTGATAGAAGATATCCCTAACTCGCATATTTCGCCATTTCCGTCAGCTCGGGGTCTGACATCGGTGATAATTGCCCCGACGGGCGAGCAACGTCGGCAAAGATAATACGGAAATGGCAAACTAAACGGCTCGGGGACATTATCAAACCGATCGAGCTTCTCCAAAAGTTCCCGCCCCTTCACATCTCCAAGGTCATCCAACTTAAAGATACTACGAGAATAGGTATTATGAACACCTAACTTGCCTCTGTCAGGCAGCTTGCTTGTCCAGACAACCAGGTGAACCGATAAATGATTGGGATTACCACAAACAACACATCTTCGAGGAAACGATAAGCGGAATTGCTCGTTGTATAACAATGATGGGTCAAATAAGAAGAATGCTCCCATCTCGTCCACATGTCCAAGACGAACGGGGAAATGCCCCTTTGAAACGGTTCCTGTAGAAATCGCCGAGCGACGAGGGACGGCTGATACAGATTTGGTCTTCGTCACTGTCGCTGATGAATTACTCTCCGGGGCAGCTGATTTAACTGGCTCAGTCGGGCCACCCATCAGCCAACTTAATATTTCCTGCTCAGAAACCTTTGTAGAACCTGGCTGGGCTGACTCAGGCATCTCAGAGGGACGAGCAGGGGTAATTTCAAATACACGCCCACATTGAGGACATTTACCCTTCTTGCCGATGTATTCAACCGGTACTCTAACCCCCTTACCACAATACTTGCACGCCACCGTGACCATGTCCATTTGCCTTCCCTTTCAATGATAGATATGATTCCTTATACAGGCACGGCAGCCTAAAAAGATATGGCTATTTTATACTATTATATTACCATATCTGCCAAGCACCTGCAAGATAAGATTTTTATTAAAATTTTTGCTTCCTATGAAACATCAAGGTAAGTCATCTCATTTACCATTATACACAACACCCTCAACATCTTTGTTGAAGAGTCGGGTAAGTATATTCCGATAGGAATAGATGCATTTAAACAGACAGCGTTTTGCATCTGAATAGACGGAAGGTACGGTATTTTGATCTACGGAGCATTTTCAGTATATTTGATAGGAATTGTCCTTGCAGCGATGGGTGTTTATCGGCTCTGGGCGGGTATGGTCAAACCGTCAAGGGTCAACTGGGCACTCCTGCCTGGAACCATCGTCGCAGAGATGGCTTATATCTTTGGTTGTCTTATCACTGGTGGGGAAATCAGACGGGCAAAATTGATGGACTCATCGACGACATCTTCCCGAACCAGCCGTCATTTGAGTAAAAACTCCTTAGCAGAACCGACTACCGAGGCATCGCCGAAACTAAAACATCTCGGGCCTATAATTGCTGCGTTAATCTCGCTTATTGCCTGCGGGGCAGGGATTATTATCACCCATACCCTGCTTGGTAAGCCCGTTATCGAAAAATTCATAACACAAAGCGATACCGCCAACCTCACCGAACGTCTCAAACATCTACCGGGCTCGACAGCACAATTCTGGGACCAATTCTCTGCCCAGCTGACCTTACTTCACAATATGGCTTCAACATGGTGGGAGTTGGACTGGCTGAATTGGCGGGTACTTCTGTTTGTCTATCTGACAACCTGCTTGACCATCCGATTAGCCCCCGTTCGGCGATCGCTTCGGGCTACCCTTGCAGCCGTGCTATTGGCAGCAGGAATTATTGCCCTGCTCGGGCTGGCTTGGAAGGGGTTCGACTCAATCATTGAGCAGCTCTGGCCATTGATAATCTACCTTTGGTCAACATTGCTTTTCCTGCTCTGGGTGAGTTTGATGATTCGAGGCGGAATTGGCCTGATCGCTGCCCTTGCAGGAAAGGATTTGTCAACCACAATATCTTCACATAAGTAAAAGAAAACAGCCCACTCAGGGATAAACTTCTCCAGTCTTCGCTTTAGATATTTTGTTGCTTAGCAATTAGCAAATATGCTGTAATTCACCATCGTTCGCACATCGCCACCAGGCATAATACTTGCTTTCCATCTCTTCTTGCGTGGGGTAGGGATAATATGCAATCGAGTTGCTATCTCCCAAAATGAACCCACCCTTGACGCAGCGATATAGGAACGATTGCCGCCAGACGCGATCGACCGTCTTGGTATCCTTGCCTTTGCCACGTTTTAGCTCGTCAAGACAATTTCGCAAATGATCTATATTAGGATAAGGTAAATTCTCAGCTGAGCCGTTCAGCGGATCATCAGCCAGACCGGCGAGGTCTAATTCGACGAAGCATATCCTCGGAACGGAAATTGGCTTGGAAGTATCAGTAACCCACCTGCAAAACTCGATTGGATTGAGCTTGCTTGCAATAAGTGGATGAACGGGACAAATCTCCTGATAAAGATGATACGTCCCTGAGAACTCTGCAGGTATCTGCCCACGCTCAATTTCAAGAACCTGCCCATGAGCAGTTGCAAGATAGAGATTCTCGATGGCTTCAATTGGGACATGCTCAAGGACACGGTAGATACCCAGATAAACCGAATGCTTGGGGGTACCGTCAGGATGTGGCACGCACCTCTGTTCAATGTGAGAAAAGTCGAAGTAATCGTTCCTAAAATCATCCTTGAGACGAAAGTACATTGCCTGACCATGAGGGCGCTTAACAGTGCCGGTTGCAAGATAAACGCCAAACTCTACTGGCGGCAGCATAGAGACCACCAACGATTCGGGAATCATCGAAAGATAAAGGTATCGTTCCACTTCAAAAACCCTTCCAAAATCATCCACCAACACATCATCTTCACTTTTCACAATCCCTTTTGAAAAACAATAACCCGTCAAGTCAAATCTGTCAATTTCATCTCAAGGAGCATAAATTGCTATCTGCAAACAAATACCTTATCCACTCTGGTAAGAGGACATTGACATTATTGTTCTATTTGTCGTGGTTGCGAGGTTTCTATGTCAAGACCGCGAGCCTGTCGAACCTCGGCAATCTTTGCAAGGGGTTTATCCAACATATTTGTACGAGTAGTAATGAGATTTTCATACTCTTTTCGGGCTTCATCGAGTTTCTTGCCCATCAAGGTCATTGAATCCTTGAATCGTTGCCATTGCTTCTCGAATGCATCAAGAAGGTTGAGTACGTCCTGGGCGCCTTTAGCAATATTTGCATTCTCCGCTGCTGAGCGAATTACCGAAAGCATCGCATAGAGCGTCAGCGGGCTACAAAGGACGATCCGCTGCTTCAGGGCATCATCCATCAGTTGATGGTCGAGTTCCATCGCAAGTGAATAGACCTGCTCATTGGGGATGAAAACAATAGCATAATTGACCGTGTTTCCAGCAGGATTGATATATCCCCGCCTGGCTGACGCTACCGTGCGGATATGTTCACGAACAGCTGATATGAACTCCTTACCTGCTTGAGATTTATGCTCATCGTCAGCATCGAGATATTGTAATGCCTTTTCAAGAGGGAACTTCACGTCCATGTTGACCGTCAAATCATTGGGTAAGAAAAAGGTATAATCAGGCCTGCCTGCACCTTCAGCCGCCAGACTTGACTGCTTTACATAGTTTATTCCTTCCACCATTCCTACAACCCGCAGAACATCGTCGGTCATGCGCTCGCCCCAGGCACCGATACGTTTAGAACCTGCCAGGGCGTTGCGAAGCGACTCGGTCGTCGTCGAAAGTGCTGATAATCGCTCTGCCAGCTGACCATAATGCTTTTGACGCTCCGATTCGATCTGATTGACGAGCTGTCTGAGCCGTTCGACCCGCTCGTTCATCTGGGAGATGGATTGATCGATTAGCCCCTTTTTCCCCTCGATCTCGGCAGCAGCAGCGGCTGATTGGGCTTTCAAAACCTGTTCAGCCATAGAGATTATCTGCTTGCCGCTCTGTGCGATTACCTCCTGACTGATAGCGGTGAAGGTATCCTTGCTCGCCTTACTTCGAATCACACTAATTATCAGCGTGATAGCAGCACCTATGATAAGCCCTACGATGAATGCAATGATGATTCCCATTTATCACCAATAATTTTTAATTTTCCTGATTTCCAAACGCGGGATTGGTGTGTTTACATCCTTTCTTTATACCTTGCCGATGTATTCGCCTGTGCGGGTATCCACCTTGATTATCTGACCATTTTCGATAAACGGTGGAACTTTCACCCTTGCTCCACCTTCGCAAATTGCCTCCTTCATCTGTGCCGTTGCCGTCGCACCTTTGACCTGAGGCGGGGTATCGATGACCTTCAATTCCACTGTTGTGGGAAACTCGACCGTCACCGGCTTACCATCTACAAACGCCACCTCCAGCATGATGTTGGGTGCAAGATAAACGGATTTTTCTCCAATAAGTTCAGCCGGTATGCGAATATGGTCAAAGGTCTCCGGATCCATCAAGACATGGCTATCTGCTTCGGAGTAAAGGTACTCCAATTGTCTTTTGTCAAATATTGCCTGCTCGACAGTTTCGTCCACACGGAAGCGTTCCCTGATTATCTGTCCTGTGGTAGCATTTTTTAGACCTATCTGCATATAACTTTGTCCCTTGCCTTTGACTACATGCTCGACACTATGGACGATCCAGATCTGATCATTCCACATCACACCCATACCTTTGCGAAGATCAATTGCCCTTATTGCCATACATTTCTCCTTCTTTAGTTCACGCATAGAAAAGTGTATGAATTAGACCCCTATTTTGCAACCCTGCGATACATTCTTGCCCTGCTTTAGTAAGTTATAATTGAGTCCATTCAAAAGAATACTTTGAAAAACCTTGATATTTTCGTGTGGATACTGATAAAATTGTGAAACTATATTTATTGCCTCGTTTTGCACAAGTAGGTCTGGGTTGGTTCTTCGAGATTGGATTGATTTGGGAGTGAATATAAATTGGCAGTCAGAATACGATTGAAAAGGTTTGGCAGGCGACACAGAAGTTTCTTTCGGATAAGTGCAGTCGACGCTCGTCGGCCACGCGACGGCAAGGTGCTGGAAGAACTTGGCTGGTATGACCCACAGGCAAAGACGCCTGATAAGCGCCTTTCTATCAAGCGAGATAGAGTTGAACACTGGCTGAAGATGGGCGCCAAACCAACCGAAACGGTCAGAAACTTGCTAAAAGAACAGGGAATAATCGTCAAGAAATGACCGTATAAAATAAGTACCTGCCACGATTTCAAGATAAAGATAATACTGCTTTGTCAAACTATTCCTATGCTAAAGAGAATTGACATACTGACGCTGTTTCCTGAGATGTTTGAGCCGTTATTGAAGACGAGCATCGTCGGTCGGGCAGTATCATCGGGGATTATTGATATAAAGATAACCAATATACGCGACTTTGCCACCGATCGTTATGGCTCGGTCGATGATGCCCCTTACGGCGGCGGGCCCGGGATGGTGATGATGTGCCAGCCCGTCTTTGATGCCGTCGAAGCTGTACGCGCTCAATACGAACCAAAAGGAAAGGTGATACTGCTGACGCCACAAGGACAAAAACTCAATCAGGACATAGTCAAACAATTATCACAGGAAGATAGATTAATCCTGATAGCAGGACATTACGAAGGCTTCGACGAGCGGATTCGGCAGGGTCTTGCAGATATGGAGATCAGCATCGGTGATTTTGTCTTATCGGGTGGAGAGATACCGGCGATGGCGATAGTCGATGCCGTCGTCCGCCTGCTGCCCGGAGCGCTGGGCAAGGAAGAAAGCACTGCAGAAGAATCGTTCAATTGCGGGCTTTTAGAATATCCCCAATACACACGCCCGCAGGAATTTCGCGGAATGAAAGTACCCGATATCCTACTAAGCGGAGATCATAAGAAAATCGCTCAATGGCGAAAGGAGCAAGCACAACAAAGAACCAGGCAACGACGACCTGATCTGTGGGAAAAATATCTTGAAAAACAAAAAGGAGAAAAATCGATTCCCTGTAATGACCTGAAAAATTAGCGCGCAAGTATTATACTAAATCGAACAAAATCCCCACAATGACAAGGAGATAAAAGGTGAACCAGGAATTGTTGAAAAAGGCAGCAGAGAGGTCGATGAAGAAAGACCTACCAAACTTTCGTGTCGGCGACACCGTCAAGGTCTATACAAAGATAGTTGAAGGTGATAAAGAGCGGATACAGGTATTCAGGGGCACGGTAATCGCTAGGCGAGGCAGTGGAACTTCGGAAACCTTCACCGTCCGCAGAATCGTAGCAAATGAAGGTGTCGAAAGGATATTCCCAATTCACTCCCCATCGCTTGTCAACGTAGAGGTCGTCCGCTCAGGCAAGACCAGACGAGCAAAACTATATTATCTCCGTCAACGTGTCGGAAAGGCAACTCGTCTGAAAGAAATAGCCGTCGAATCATCCACACCCTCACAAGATCAACAAACCGAGGAAAAACCATCACCCACGCTGGACGAAGAAAAAGAAGAACAATCGCAAGAATCTACGGAAGACACGCAGGAACAGCAAGATTCACAGAACGCATAAAATCAATCTAATCCGTTTATCATGCCCAATGATACATTAGGTAATCGGGGAGAAAGATTGGCAGCCCATTATCTTCGTCAAAGGGGGATGAAGATACTGGCAAGGAACTATCGCTCTCCCGTAGGCGAAATCGACATCATCGCTCTGGACAAATCAACTAACGGGGGAACTATCGCATTCATCGAGGTTAAGACACGCAAAACAGATAACTTTGCCGAACCTGCCTCTGCTATCGATGCACATAAGCGCCGACAACTCATCCGTACCGCCCAGTATTACCTCACTAACCACGATGCCGATGATTACAATGCCCGATTTGACATCGTCTCAATCGTAATCGCCGACGATAAAAAGCCGATAATCCAGTATATTCCAGATGCATTCTGAAACGGCAAAACTTATCGATACGCACTGTCACCTTACCGATAATCGGCTAAGCAGAGATTTAGAAGGTGTTTTAGAGCGAGCAAGGGATGCTGGTGTGGTGGCGATTATCTCTGCCACTGCCGATGTGGCTGATAGTATCAAAGCCAGTCAGTTAGCAGAAAAATATAAGCAGATTTATTGCACTGCGGGCGTCCATCCTCACGAATCGGGCAAGGTTAGCAAAGATTATCTCAATCGCCTTGAGGAATTGATAAAAAATCCAAGATGCGTCGCTATCGGTGAGATTGGACTTGATTATCACTACGATTTTTCTCCGCACGATGCCCAGCAGAGGGTCTTTGCCGAGCAGCTCACCCTCGCCCGCCGATATGGTAAACCAGTCGTCATCCATACGCGTGAGGCGTTCGACGACACACTGGCTATCATTTCCGAATCAGGTATATCGGGCGAACAGATAATCTTTCACAGCTTCACTGGCGGACAAGAGCAAGCCCGACGAGTACTCCAAATCGGCGCATACATCAGTTTCAGCGGGATTCTTACATTCAAAAACGCCGATGCAATCCGCTCAACAGCCGTCCTTGTTCCGGACGATAAGATACTCATCGAGACTGATGCCCCTTACCTATCACCCGAACCTATCAGGAAGATGAAAGTCAACGAGCCAGCCAACATCACTTATATAGCAGAATTCCTGGCTCGCATACGGAAAATCGGGGTTAAACAAGTTGCAGAGCAGACAACCGTCAATGCTCTAAAAATCTTCTCGCTCGACATTGATATGCGAGAAGATGTATCATCTGAATATGGCTGATTTGGAAAAAGTTGAGACGTTTGAGCAGATCATCCAGGCCTTCCAGCAGGACTACAACCGAATTGTCGAGCAGGTTGGCAAAGTAATCGTCGGGATGGAAAACGTCATCGAGGAAGTGATAATCTGCTTGCTCGCCGGCGGCCATGCATTGTTGGAAGGCGTACCCGGGTTGGGAAAGACCCTGCTGGTCCGCACACTTGCTGATACACTGGATTTATCCTTCAGCAGGATACAATTCACACCCGATCTGATGCCGACGGACATCATCGGAACGAATATCGTCGAGACCGACGAAAGCGGTGGAAAGAGTTTCCACTTCCAGCGGGGGCCAATCTTCGGAAACCTTATACTTGCTGACGAGATAAACCGTGCTACGCCCAAAACCCAATCGGCGGTCCTGGAAGCGATGCAGGAGCAAACCGTCACGGTCGGACGCCGTCGGCACCGCTTGCCAAACCCCTTTATGGTACTGGCAACTCAAAATCCTATCGAGATGGAAGGTACTTATCCGCTCCCGGAAGCCCAGATCGATCGGTTCATGTTCAAGATAAAACTTCAAAGGCCGGGGCTGGCGGAATTGACCGAGATACTTGATCGTACCACCGGGGCAGAAATACCCGTTGCCGAAAAGGTCGTCAACGGTGAGAGGGTAAACCAGATGAAACAGCAGGTAAGGGAGGTATTAGTCGCCTCGGCAGTGAAGGAATACATCAGTAAGATAGTGCTTGCGACGCATCCGGACAACGAATACGCTCCTGAGATGGTCAAGAAATACGTTCGCTACGGCTCGAGCCCACGGGGTGGACAAGCCATCCTATTAGCAGCCAAGGTCGCTGCACTCCGTGCCGGCAGGGCAAATGTGGCGTTCGATGACATCGAACCAGTCGTTCACCCTGCCCTTCGGCACAGGTTAATCCTCTCATTTGAAGGCCAGGCAGAAGGGATCGAGCCGGACGAAATCATCGCTGAAGTACTCGATAAAATCCCGCCAGGCGAGTAAATCGCCTAACTCAGGCATTAAAAATCTTTTTCTCAACGGTCATTTTCTCGAGCCGTTCTAGTATGGGTTCAACTCCCACGCCCGGTGTGTCAAATGCCTTCATCTGCGATGGTCCTGAAAGGACAATTTCCGGAGCAGAAAGGTTTTCATCATAATGGTGCGACGAGGTGGGAATGTCCGAGGGATATTTGATATTAGGCATCGTCGCCAATGCAATGTTATGAGCCAATCCAAGAGCAGATTCAATCATTCCACCTACCCAGCAACCGACGCCGGCATCTTCAGCAATGTTGTGAATTGCAATTGCATTTGTCAGCCCGCCGACCCTGCCGAGTTTGATATTAATCCACTTACAGGCACCTATCCGGACTGCCTTGCGGGCTTTATCAGGCGAGGTAATGCTTTCGTCAAGACAAATGGGCGTGGAAATACGCTTCTGCAGCTCAGCATGGTCTAATAAATCATCGTTTGCAAGGGGCTGTTCTATCATCGCAAGGTTGTATTTATCGAGTTTGCGGAACATTTCCAGATCGTCAAGCGTGTAGGCACTATTACAATCGATATGCAAGATAAGATCAGGATATGCCTTCCTGACAGCATCAACTACTTCGATTTCCCAGCCTGGCATGTATTTGAGTTTCATCCGGCTGTAGCCGTCATTGATGGCTTGCTCGATGCGTTTCAACAATTCATCGATACTATCAAGCACACCTGAACCAGTGCCGACATGGACGGTATCAGACCTTCCACCAATTACCTTCCAGAGCGGTTTAGATTGGCTTCGGGCGTACAAATCCCACCAGGCGAGGTCGAAGGCAGCCTTGGCGAAATTGTTCCCCTTATGAATCTTCAACAATTCCTGAAGTTGCTCCCCCGTTTGAATATCCTGCCCAATCAATCTCGGGGCAATAAACTCACGTGCAACGAGAAACTGACAGCCATCCCATTCTGGACAGTATCCGGGATATTGTCCTGGCGTGCTTTCACCCCAGCCATAAACACCATCCGATGAGACCATTTTCACAACCAATCCGCCATTGGCAAAATCCACCCCACCAGCATATCGGAAGGGCTCTTTCAACGGCATCGCAACGCGGTAAATCTCTATCCGCTCAATCTTCATCGTGGTAAATTCCCTTATAGACAATAGGCAAAGGGCGCAGATGTATCAAAAAATCGCCTTCAAGGCAATGAAATATACCATCGCCCCGATACTGGCGACTATCACCGAGGGAATGATATAGCGATAAACACGAGCAAAGGTAGTGCCGAAATAACGATTGCTCAAGATGTAGCAAAGGTGCATCGGGCTTACCATCTGCCCCATGTGCCCAAAAAAGTAAGCAAACATTACATAAGGCCAGATTACCGCACCTGAATCCATCGCCTCTATCAAACCCATCACGATAGGAAAACTCGTCCCGACAAATCCGACTGCTAATCCAGTGACCAATCCCGCGATGAAGGGTAAAATCGCCAGAACTACCAATATCGGAACGTTAAGTTGTGTCAATCCGTCACGTATCTTTACGGTTGCATCGGTGCATTCGAGCATTCCTTCAAACATCATCACACTTATCACCAGAACCATCATCTCGATAACTCGCCTGTTGATAAGCGCCCTACGAACCTTCATAGCATCAAGCCGATTCATGCGAATCGTCCAGATTAGACTTACAATCAGCCCGAGGGCGATCGGCGCATAACTATCAAGGGCAACCAGTGCAGGATTGCTCTTTAGTGGACCTGTCCCACCGTTACGACCTCCTATAAAATGCGATAACGAAAAAGCCAATACAACCTTTACTGCCACCCATACTGCCACTATCACCCAGATTGACGAGGTAGCACGAATGAGCAAGCGTAAAGTCCCGCGAGGTGCAGCCGGAGCGGCTATATGCAAATCGGGATGCAGTTTCCTCAAAATCAACAAGCCGGCACCAGCCATTATTATCGTCAATGGAAACTGAAACAGTATGAAACTCACGAAGTCGCCACCTGTAATCATCACCGCCAGTATCACGCCCGGATAGAGAGGCCACCAGTATTCCCAGATGTGCCGATACCAGAAATTCACCGCTGACAATTTATCGCCACCGATTTTGGTATCTCCCTTTGCTGATTCGACCATCGGGGCGGAAAACAGCGCCCCACCGGGCATCGGGAGAAGCCCGATTAATGCAGGCAAGGCTGCCATCGCAATAGCAGGACGACGCAGAAATGCCCTTGCAAGCGAAACAATATTCTCAATCTGCCCTGACGCCCGCATTGCCTCGGATACACCTATCAGGACCGCAACGATTACTGATAATGCAATAGACTTAGGCTGAATTGCCGACTTGAGCATCTCAATGGCGATTAGACCGATTGATAAACCGAATAATACCCCTATAGTAATGGCACCACATACTATCGCCGCCCAGAGAGGCAACTTCAATCTGGCGAGGATAAGTATCAATCCAAAAGCACCAAGGGTATATAGCAGTGCGTCCATGCAGTAAGGTTGTACCCTCCAGCAAGCGTCAAATCAATACATCCTGCCTTGCTGTAGCAGATTTGGTGGGGTATGATGGATTAATAACGAGGTGAGTCGCTACCAAAATGGACCTTTTTAAACCATTCGAAGATGAAATCATTGCACGTAATGCCCCGCTGGCGGTGCGTATGCGCCCGCGGACGATTGATGAAATTATCGGGCAAGATGAGTTTCTTGCACCGGGAAAACTCTTACGGAGAATGCTCGACGCAGGAAGATTGACCAGTTTAATCTTCCATGGCCCGCCCGGGACGGGAAAGACTACGCTTGCATACGTTATTGCACGCCAATATGATTGCATATTCCACGCCCTTGATGCTCCAAGCACATCGGTAGCCGAAATAAGGCAATTGGCTGAACAGGCAAGGGCAGAGTTAGCCAGTAAAGGCAAACGCACCGTCATATTCATCGACGAATTGCACCGCTTCAATCGTGCCCAGCAAGACGTGCTGCTCAACGATGTCGAAAACGGCACGATTATCCTCATCGGGGCAACGACCGAAAATCCGTTCTTTGCGATTAATTCACCTTTGCTGAGCCGATCAACAATCTTCCGCTTCAAACCGCTCTCCGAGCAAGACCTCATCACGCTTTGCCGCCGAGCCCTGAATGATAAAGAAAGAGGATTGGGCAACTACAACGTCCAGGCCCTCGATGATGCCCTTGCCTACATCGCAAAAATCTCCGATGGTGATGCTCGAAGGGCACTGACCGCCCTGGAAATCGGCGTAATGAGTCAGGTAAAGAAGGGGAAAAAGCAGGATCAGCCTATCATCTTCGACCTGGCAACGGCAGAAGAGTCTATCCAGCAAAAGGTTATCCAGTACGATAAGGCAGGCGATCAGCACTACGATGCTGCCAGTGCCTTCATAAAATCAATGAGGGGATCAGACCCCGATGCAACAGTCTATTGGCTTGCAAAAATGATCGTAGCAGGGGAAGACCCACGATTTATTGCCAGGCGTATCGCCATACTTGCAAGTGAAGACATCGGAAATGCCGACCCGCGAGCGATCTCGGTAGCAGCAGCTGCGTTCGAGATAACTGAGCGAGTCGGCCTACCAGAATGCCAGCTCACATTAGCCCAGGCTGCTATTTATATGGCATGTGCTCCGAAGTCCAATGCCTCTGCACTGGCCATCTGGGATGCCGTCAAAGACGTCAAGGAGAACCGCACCATCCCGGTACCCTATCATCTCCGCAATGCCCCACACCCGAAAATGAAGGAACTTTACGGATACTCCAAGGGATACCAATACAGCCACAGTTTCCCAGGCGGGGTAAGCCCGGATCAGGATTACCTCGGCGTGGATAAAACATATTACATTCCCACCGATCGGGGATACGAAAAACACATATCTGCCTATCTTGAATGGGTCAAAAAATTAAGAAGTAAAAAAGATTCCATCCCTGCAGATGCAGATAAACCTGCAGATGTAGATAAGGAAAATTAGCCGTTCTTCCAATTCATCGATGCACTGATTGACCGACTAACAAAATATCTTTCTTTCCGCCCCTAAAACTTTTCCCTTGCTAAACGGCTTATAAAACGGTTTGATGTTGACATGAAGCATAGTTTACGAAGAGAGATTCGAGAAAAATTATCGAAAATGTCCCCTGTCATCAGGCACACCAAAAGCATGGCTCTATGCAAGCGGTTAATGGGTACATCAGAGTTTGCCCGGGCAAAGGCGATAATGATTTACTTACCCTTACCTGATGAAGTCGATATCTCACCAGTGGCACTTCGGGGTTGGCAAGAAGAAAAAATCATCGCTGCCCCAAAACTTACATGGGATAAAAGGCACATGCTGCCAATCAGGATACAGTCGCTTGAAATAGGGATAACGCCAACTCGTGCAGGTGTCCGTGAGCCTGCTGAGGGCGAACCGATTGCCATTGAATCGCTTGATATGGTACTGGTACCGGCATTGGTGTTTGATACGAAAAGCAATCGTATCGGTCGAGGGGCTGGTTTTTACGATCGATTCCTTGCCTCGCCTGAATTCAGGGGCGTGTCCGTAGGTGTGGCATTCGAGGAGCAAGTTGTCGATAAGCTGCCCGTTGAACCGCACGATGTACCAGTTGATATATTAATCACCGACGAAAGGCTCATCCGCATCAAGACTGTCGATAATATCCACGCAGGATAAGAACCGTGAGGTAAGAGAGATGAGAAGAACTCAGCGGCGAACATTAAGACGATTGTTCTTCCTGATAATCATTGCACTTATTGCTGTCGGCGTCTGGAAGTATCTCTGGAAAAAACCTTTCTGGAAGACAAGCAAGCCTCAGCAAAGAACGACCACGCAAAGATCGAGCAAACCCGCCAGCAAGATAGCCAAGAACCACCAACAAGGCATCTCCGTAGCTGTTTCAGCCGATACCAAACAGGACGATAATCACACCGCCACTATTAGCAAAAACCATCGTCCAACATCACATAATCGTACCAAGGCACTAACGCTGCTCGAAAACGGCATAGAATTCTATAAGCAGGGTAAGTTATTGTTAGCGAGGACGAACCTTGCCGATGCGCTAAATTCCGGTGCGCTATCGGGCAAGCAGGCAGATCAAACTCGTCAATTGCTAAAAGAAATCGCAGATAAGACCATCTTTTCCCCGGATGTCTTCAAAGGCGATCC
>JAGHBS010000153.1 GCA_021160865.1 Planctomycetota bacterium
GGGTGGTACACTCCTGCTCGACGAGATAAGTGAGATTCCTTTACATCAACAGGCCAAGTTATTACGAGTCCTGCAGGAACGCGAAATCACACCTGTAGGCGGCACTATACCGATCCCCGTTGATGTCCGATTCATCGTTACCAGTAATATCAACCTCTACGAAGCGGTTAAAGACGGAAGATTCCGCCTTGACCTGTATCATCGCATCAATATAGCAAGGATCGAAATTGCACCTCTACGATACCGAAGAGAAGACATCGACCCTTTGTTGGATTATTACCTGGAATATTACGCCAAAGAATACTCCATGCCTAAGCGGACTATCAATGAAACCATCCGTCAGCAACTTCGTGAGTATGATTGGCCTGGCAATGTTCGCGAATTAAGCAATTACGTTGAACGATTGTACGCTACCAATCTACCACCACAACCCCCACCGATAGCACGTTCGTCGAATTATTGTACTGATATTCAAATGGGTGATAGTAAAACTAAAGATGATGCACCTGCCAGAGCGTTGCCCCCAGGCAGCTTGGCAGAAATGGAATATCGCACAATATCTCAAGCCCTGAAACAAACTGGTTGGAATCGTTCCGCTGCTGCCAGATTACTTGCGATCCATCGCACAACTCTGCTAAGAAAAATGCGCCGCTACGGTCTGATCGAGCGAAAATGATTTTTCCTCACCCTGTAAACTTCCTCAAACCGGTTATATTTTCAAATACTCACTTTCCAAACATCGCAATCTTCCCTCCAGACTCTCTACAAAAGCGTGTAGTTAAACGCAACATCGTTGTCATATATTACAACAGAAGTGCCTCATTCTGCTGCACCAACAATAACGGTGGCTACGCAAGGATAAAGTCATCTACAAATTTTTCACTGCCCCAACAGGAGGTTATTACTGATGTTATATCAATAACAACTACGCTAATAATCTGATGGCACGAATGTTGCCTAAAACCTATAACGGAGGGAGGGAGTCCGGTGAAGGAGCCTCAAAAGAAAACTAATCTACAGAGCAGGGAAGGGAAGAAACAAGAATATATCGTAATGGTTTGTGAGGGTGATGCAGATACAAAGCAGGTTAGCGAGCTACTTTTACAAGTAAATAGAGCAACTTTGATTACTTATTATCGGCTGGAAGACCTGGTATTGAACAGACCTAACGGCGAAGTGGCATTGTTTATCCTGGCTGATGGCGATGATGTCGAGATGCTAAGTAAGATGCTGGAATGGTTGCATTATCGGTGGCCACACTCACGCTTAGCCGTGGTCGGTAATCAGGGCGGTGGAGAAGTAGAGATAACAGCAAGAAAGGGTGGTGCTTATTTTTTGACCCGCCCGGTAGGTCGATGGGAATGGGAAGCATTACTTCACTACCTGTTGCAAAACACGACCGGGAAATAACAAAAATAGATCCGACGACTGAAGCATTTAGTAGAAATTGCAACGATTTTTGACAATAAAAATAGAGAGAGGGAGCTACACCGAGGGTGATCAGTGGAATATCACTGATCGACATTGTCGAAGAGCCTCATTCGAAGATTCTCCCCTCCTACGACTGCCGGCTGGGGCGGAGATGAGCGCCCGCCCAAACAGCCCACCTGTCCCCCAGGTGAGTCAGAGAATCTTCGAGGTAGGGGTCGAGGGCATCTAATGCGTAATATAAAGGTGGAGATGAGCGCCCACCTGAAAAAACCCGTTTTCCTCCGGCGGGTCGACGCAAAAAGAGCCTCATGAAGCGAGGGGACCTCTACCAGGGCAAAGGGCGAGAAGGGTGCTAAAGTACACCGTCTCGCCTTTTTTTTGCGCAAAACTTCACAAAATCGCATCCGCTCTCTCATAGAACTGTTTATTATTTTCCCTTACCCGATAGATGCAATTTGATCCGATAAATCCCCCGCTGTTCGTTAGTAATTATCAATGCTAAAGGGTGCTTACCTTTTGGGGACAATTCCCAACAAATTCCCTCTGCCTGACCAAGCATAATGTGACGAGAGACTACTTTTGCCCTTTTAAAAATCGATTCATACGAACGCACCGTCGATCGGGATGAAGGCTTCGTAGTTGTCTGATCAACCCTGATCATCTTCTCAATCGGGCGGGGTAGTTGATACACAACAATCTTGAAATAGGACAAAACTGCAACCCATTTGCCGTCCGGCGAAATATCAGCCGCTGTTACTTGCGCGATATGTGGAAGATTGCCAAGATACCTAATCCGAGGATGCACTTTTGCCCTGCCATTAAGTCGAATGCACCAAAATCTGGCTTTATGGAATTCTTTGCTTATCAGATAAGCCCATCCTTTGCGCACGAACATTGCTTCACAATCAAAGGGTATCCCCTTAGAAGGATAAGAAAACCGTACTACCCTTTTAACCTTTACCGCTCTTGTAGTCACATTAGGGGCAGGCTCATCCAGGCAATAGATACTCAAGACCCTTCTTCTATGCGAGTTATTACCGAAATCACCGATATAAATCTTACCATCAGCGTCGGTGGCGATGTCTTCCCAATCGATGTTTCTGGATGAGGATACCCTGATACGGCATATGCCTTTACCATTGACCTTGATTGCAAAAAGATCAGGCGGATTGCCTGAATCGTTGATACTCCAATAGACACCAGGATACCGCTTGCTGGCAATGATGCCCGATGATTCTCTCAGTCCCTTCGGCTGAATTCTGCCAACACGAATCGGGTTAGATAATGAAGTGATGTAAATATCCGTTCTGGAAGCATGATTTGCACTCCCAGCAGCGATAACGAAATGTCCCCATCTATCGCTAAAGGTAATAATCGTTATCGAAGCAACTATACTCAGGCGCACTAAACAACAGAGCCTCAAGACGGTAAACCTCACGAAAATGCTTATCAGTCTTTTGAACCGCCAGGGGGAACTATTTCAGTGATGCGAACCTCGGTATATCTTTGCCGATGACCTTTTATAACTCGATATCCCTTTCGCCGCTTGAACTTTATAACCTTAATCTTCTCGCCGCGGACTTCGGGAGTTTCTATCTTACCAATTACCTTTGCGCCAGCTATGATAGGTGTCCCAACGGTGATATTTTCTCCATCAGCCAGGAGCAACACACGATCAAATTCAATGGTCGAATCCTTTTCGCACGACTTTATCAGGTCAACTCGCAACAAGTCGCCTCTGCTGACCCTAAACTGCTTACCGCTCTCTTCAATTATTGCATACACCTTTGGTTACCTCACTTACAGACCAAATACTTATCTATATCTAAGATACCAGCGTGAATATACAGCATTGCTGCAAGCAATGTCAATGCTTATGTTGACATTAGCATCAAAGTTGGGAAAAATTCTGGAACATTGCAGCCGTTGCGACGGTCCCTTTGTAGTATTGTTCTAATTGGAAATGTTCATCGGGGGCATGGATATTATTATCAGGCAGCATGAAACCGGTTACGACCGGTTCAATCTTCAGGATGCGTTGAATCATCTCAGCCACTGGTACCGACCCACCCGCACGGGTAAGGACCGGCCGGGCTGAAAATGCTTCTTGAAGAGACCGACGGACAACGTCAACTGCAGCGCTATCGGGGCTAATCAACAATGGACGAGATTGCGAGATTACATTAATGCTTGCCTTTACACCGTCTGGACAATGCGAGGCAACGAATCGATCAAACGCCTCTATAACCTTCTCGGGCAATTGATTTGGAACGAGTCGCATCGAGATTTTGGCATTAGCCCATGCTGGTAGAACGGTTTTCGCCCCCGGGCCATAGTAGCCGCCGATGATACCATTGCAATCAAGCGTCGGGCGCGACCAGATACGTTCAAGTACGGTCCTGTCTTTCTCTCCGCCGACCGGCTCGACACCTACCCTTTTAGCGTACTCTTCCTCACTGAAAGGTAATCTTTGCCAATCAGCAAGTTCCTGCTCGCTTGGTTCAGCCACATCGTCATAAAAGCCCGGCAATGTCACTCTGCCTTGCTCATCGTGCATCTGGGCAATTATCCTGGCAAGGGCATTTATCGGATTGACGACAGCTCCACCATGCTCACCGCTGTGGAGATCGTGGGCAGGACCATCGAGTCTCATCTCCAGGTATATCAACCCCCGTAAGCCGATTATAACCGATGGGACATCCGGAGCGAAAAATCCCAAATCGACCACCAGTGCAAAATCCGCACGCAGGTCATCTGCAAAGCGTGAAATGAACCCTTCAAGGTCAGGCGAACCGGTCTCCTCATCGCCCTCGAAGAAGAAAAGAATGTTCAAGGGCAACTTTCCGATGGTGCGGACGAACGCTTCGGCAGCATGTACGGTCGCAAGAAGCAATCCCTTATCATCGGCGGCTCCACGGGCATAAACTGCCCCATCACTAATCGTCGGTTCAAAAGGCGGATTCGTCCACAATTCCACCGGATCAGGAGGTTGAACATCATAATGGGCATAAACCAATATGGTCGGGGCATCGGCAGGTGCAATAGCATCACTGCTACGGGCAATAATCATCGGATGCCTCTTCCATGGCTCAAGTCGAGCAGAAAACCCAAGCCGACGTAAATGATCCAATATATATTCAGCACAGGAAAGGCAATCCACATCGTGATTGCTTTGACTACTTATCGATGGAAATCGCAATAGAGTACACAATCTCTCCAAATGCTCTTGACGATGAGTTTCTAAATATTCCCGAACTTCACTGGGTAGCATTTCGTTCGCCTTGCCTCGAAATAGTTCAGCGGTCTTCTTCAATAATATCCAGGCCGTAAAGCCTGGCGAGATTAATTAAATCCCTTCTACAATCGCCATAGACCGTAACGCGATGCCAGTGCCCTTTGGGGTAATTGTAATTCTCAAGAACTCTTTCGGCATCGACCTCGGCAGCGAGTTTCGTTCGGCAAGCCTTGTCATCATCAATGTTGGCTACTGTCCAAGCACTATGCACTATGAAGGATTTGCTCACCGTGCAGACCTTTGCAGTAGTGACAATCCTCCCAACGGGCAGCAACGATTGAATTGACGCGCCTTTCCTATCCTCTGCGTGAGAGCGGATAATATAAGGATTAGCCATACCATCAGGGCCGAAGACCTTATTGGTGGCAACACAATGGGCATAGATAATCTGATCGGTGGCGGTATCTATAACCGGATCGGAAACGTAGCCAGGCCTGCCTGTAAGATACTGCATAAGCATCTGTGTTAGAGTTGAATCAATATCAGCCTCACAGACACCAATTTGACCATCATTATTGAGCTGGAAAAACCCCAGGCAGGGATACGCAACGAGTCGATTAGCATAATATAATCCCAGACAATCCACGGTGATGGCATCGGCATGGGCTTCTTGCATTGCTGCTCGTAGGGCTAAGTACATACGGGCGGATTTGAGAATCTCATCCTCGTCTGGCTCGACGACCTTTTGCGCATCTTTAATCCACTTATCCTTCCAGGAGTTAGCCTCGCTGGAATCGACTTGCTCGTAGAGTGTCGTTATCTTTGCTGAATCGATGCGAACAACCTGTGTACTGAATATCTCGTTGGTCTTCTTTATGGTTTCCTTACTGGCTCCCCATGTATCACCATCAGCAACTACTGCAATGGTGCTGTGGCGCATCTTGTTCATCACGTCAAATAGGCGAACGGCATCAATAATGTCTTGAAAATCGGATGAAGCGACCGTCACCACGGGCAGATTTTTCTCCTGAATCAGTGAATTGACCTTCAATAATCCGCCCGAGCCGGAATACAACTCATCTGCTATGATTACGGGATGGAAATTCTCAGCAACATATTCCTGCACACCTGTCCACATCGAGGTCAAATAGACCAGATAACCATCGAATTTGCCCTGTTCGGATTTAAGGGCCTTGCTGGCTTGTTCTGCATCAGTATAGATATCAGCGGAAAACTCTATCTGTGGTAATGACTTCTGCAGTGTTGCTATTACTTGCTTCGATCGGTCGGCTACATCATAGTCTATATAAGGCCAGGTAGGTCTGCCGGGTTTAGGGGCAGGGAAGATAACTTTTACTGTTGTCTTGTTCATTCATACTCTCCTCATGCACCAATGGAAATTTCTAAATTAAGCATCGGGATTTAGAATCAACCACTCTTTTTATGAACAAAAACCGCGAAACTGTTTCTTATACTTTAGAGATAATAAAAGTAAGAGAACCCCATTCGGAGAAAACCTAACCTTTATCTTTCCCTCATACGCTCTCTCTCGAATTCTTCGTATCTTCCTCTTTCGAATTCCACTCCACGCCTTCGTCTATAGTAGCGGTCGCGACGATACCTGCCCCGTCTGGGTTTAGCCTCTTCGGGCTCTTTTATCTGAGTTAATTTACCAGTGGCGACAACATAAAGCCCCCTGCTCGCTATCCCCATCAAGAGAATCTTACCCGACAGTTCTACCAAGGCTGACCTCTTCATAGTAGCCAGCTTGACGGCATCATCACCCACGACTGGCATGCGGACAGTAAGCCGATATCGCCCTGTTCTCTGGGGTTCCAGTTCGACAATTGCTCCTCCACGTGCCCTATCAAGCATCTGCCAAAGAATAACATCAGCCTTTGCTAAGTTTAGCTCTGCCTGATTTCGGATATATTCTCTTGCACGATAAGACTCTTCGGGTTCATATCTCCTTCGCCCTCCTTCCCGAAGTGGCGTGTTCCTCTCTTCAGGTGGTCTCTTGTATCGTGTAAGGCGTTTCTCTAAGGATTCGGCTCTTTCGACTGCGTTAAGGTATCCTCTTCTGGCAGCTAAAGCACTTACATCACGAATGCTTCGCACTCGCATCTGCCAGGTAATTTGTTGATTAGCAAATCCCTTATGTCTAGCCAACCACATGGGTACAGATTGGTCAGGATATCGCTCGGCAATAAAATCGCGCAAAGATAATTCGAAAAATAATGTACTCGGATTAACCCACCATTTGGAAAGATTCTCATGAAGGGTTATCTGGAAACCCTCCTTGGTAGATGTCCCTATCTGTGGTTCTGTTTTACCCGGCTGAGGAGCCGAAGCGATAGGCTGTCTCCTGCTGGAGGTTGTTGTCACGCGCTTTTTCAAGGATTCCAATTTCGATCTTAAATACGCATTTTCTTGTTCAAGCAGTTTAATTCGCTGCTGGAGTAAGGAAACCTTCTTCTCTAACAGGTCCCTTTCCGTTTTGATGCTTTTTATATCCTCGCTCTGAGCCCTTACACCAGCCGAGCAAAATAACACTACGACGGCCGATACGGTTAATAAACACGACAATTTCTTCACCATTTCACACTTCCTCGCAATTTCCTGCACACACTTTCTTCTTTTTCTAAGGTTTATCCATCTTGTTGACGGAGTTATCCTTTAAGAACAGTCAATTTCTTTGCTGCCAAGCGATTTATTCGATCTTGCATAACCCTTTCCAGGTTCTTATCTCGCCCAATCTCAACTTCTCCCTCGGTGTGAATTGGTCTTGAAAGGCCTGTAAGTGATTCGACTCTTGGAACCTCCTCGGGTGAGAGAAACAAATCATACGCCTCAGAAGTGCAAGTAACCTGGGGATTTAATCTATCAGATCTACTAACAGAAACCCTCACACTCGCTGAATAATATGGACTATCAGGAGCAATTCGCCGAATTCGAACCGTTGCCCTTCGATAAATCGTTTGCAAACTTGCCTCAAGCGTATCACGAGCAGTAGTAGTATCGGATCGCCAAAACTCGAACCAATGCCTGGAAACTACCGGAAAGGTGGTAATAATACCTTCGCGTTTATCTGCCCGATCAATAGTAAATCGATATTCTCTCAGCACCTCCATTGCTGCATCCCAAACGGCAAGGAAATTCTCATCTGCAATAACCTTTCCATCCGAAGGCGGCGGCACAGGAGAACTACATCCTGCCAGAATAACTACAAGAACGAGCGAAGATATCATTATCTCTTTCATTGCACCTGCCTTTGATTATACCGAAACTGCCTTAAAGTGTCAGATTTTTTCAACAAAATTAGTATATCTTCCTGATGTATTTTATATTCTAAATAGACACCCAACGCAACCGCCCGCCGGATTTACCCCGATCCGGCACCAATGCCCCCTGGCTCCGGCCTCTCGCTCCTGGGCCGGAGCCTTTTTATACCATGCCAACTTACACCAGCCCAGCACCTCTCCCCACAATATATACCTGACATACCTGCAATATACCTGTGGAATTATCCCACCTGCTATGCGATACTCTTTCGTCAGAAAACCGATTTGGGTCAAACGGAATGGCATTATTCAAAGGACCGACTTTGTTGAAAAATATCTTATGCATCTATGCGGATTATTGCAGGCAAATTCAAAGGTAGAACCATCTCGACGCCCAAGGGGCTAACGACCAGGCCACCTACAGGCAGGGTCAAAACCGCTTTGTTTAACATTATCAATTCCTTACTTCCTGATGCAGTAGTAATCGATTTGTTCAGCGGCTCAGGTAGCTTAGGGATTGAAGCCATCAGCCGAGGTGCAAGATTCTGCTACTTTGCCGAACAGGACCACCACGCAATAATCTGTCTGGAACGGAACATCAGAACCCTTGGAATAGGCAAATCCTGCCGGGTGTGGATAGGCGACATTTTCGAGCATCTTTACTGGTGGCTTGACGAGGTCTTATGGAAAGTCAATCTTGTCTTTATCGATCCACCCTTCAAAACAGTTGCAGAATGGAACTGGCAACAGGTGCAGAAGAAACTTTTCATACCACTGGCGAGAAAACTAAGCCATGATGCCCTTATCATTCTACGTTGTCATCGAAACATCTTACTTCCCAGTGCGTTAGAACCTTTGTACGTCCAGCAAAGGCGAGATTATGGGAAAATGTCGTTAATCTTCATGGGATTGGAACATCCCAAAGAACAAAATCATACAAACAAACATTCAAGGCGAAAAGAAAAGTCAATCTGAACTATGGCAAAGGCACCCTACTTATATTTTGAGCCTGAAAAGGTAACGAAGCTATCGAACCTGAATATCCTTGCCCGACAACTGGTTGAGGGGTTCATTTCAGGTTTGCACCGAAGTCCGCATCGAGGCTTCTCGGTAGAATTTGCAGATCAACGAGAATACACCCCTGGCGATGACTTACGGCACCTCGATTGGGTCGCCTGGGGAAGGACTGATAGATTCTACATCAAGCAATACGAGCAGGAAACCAACCTCCGTGCCTATATCCTGCTTGATGTCTCTGGCTCGATGAATTACCGCTACAGTGGAAAGGTTACCAAGTACCAGTATGGGTGCTTCCTGACGGCTTGTTTGGCATACCTGATGTGCCGTCAGCAAGATGTGGTGGGGCTGGTGGCGTTCGATGAGAAAATACGCCTTCATCTAACGCCTGCCTCTTCACCAAGTCATCTTGATCGCCTCTTCACGGGATTAGAGAAACTCACCCCCGGTAAAGGCACTGCCGTTGCCAAGACCTTTCACGAATTGGCAGAGAAAATCGCCAAAAGGGGAATTATCATCATAATATCTGACCTCTACGACGATCCGGAGCAAATAATCCGTGCCCTTCAGCATTTCTGCTATAAAAAGCATCAATTGATATTGTTCCACATCTTCGATCGTGCTGAACTTGAGTTCCCATTCAAGGGGATTACCAACTTCGTAGATTTGGAAACGGGCAGCAAAATCCAGGCTGACCCTGCTCTGCTACGAGAGCCTTACCGCCAGGAAATCGCACGATTCATCGATTGGTATCGCAACCAGTGCAGCGACAGGAGAATTGAATATGTCCTGACGACAACCGATGAACCTTACGACCTTATGCTATTGAATTATCTGGCAAGGAGGAGAACATTACTACGGCGATGATGATAGTCAGTGTATTGGCAATCACTTTTATAACACCATTGTTGTTAGTAGGTCTTGTAGCAGCGGCGATACCACCGATGCTTCATCTATTGGCAGTGGTACGTGCCAGAGAGGTCTATTTCCCCACCGTGCGATTTCTAAAAATCAGTATGGAAAAGAGCGCTCGACGAAGACGGATCGAAAACCTCCTCTTGATGATTCTCCGTTCTATCCTACTAGCAGCCCTTGCTGTTGCGGTAGCCGAACCCATCGTTCACGCTGCTGGCATCTTCTGGAGTGGAAAGCACTCTGCCGCTGCTATCATTATCGATAACTCCTACTCAATGGGACTAAAGCAAACAAATATGACCCAACTTGACCAAATCCGTCGAGAGGCAATCGAACTTCTAAGCGGCTCGGATAGACCATCTGCTGCCGCCGCTGTTATTCCCACCAATACCCTCGAGCAATCAACCGCGCTTGAAAGCGATTTGGAAATCCCCCGCAGAAGGATAATGCAAATCAAACTCTGCTGGAGAAAGGCAGCCATCATACCAGCAGTCAAAAAAGCAATCTCTTTGCTTCAGGAATATACTGCGGGGGGAAAAACGATTTACCTCTTATCCGATCTTCAGAAAATCAACTTTGCCAACTTGGCTGACCTTGCCGACCTGGCAGCTGCCAATACGGATATATCGTGGATGATTATTCATCCCCATCCAAACCAACCATCCAACGTTGGACTTTCAAAACTCACTCTTACAGGCCCTGCCATTGTCAATCGTCCGCTCGATATCGCCGCCACCGTGATAAACTCCAGCACCAGCGATAAGGTCGTCCACATCGGGCTTGAAGTTGACGGTAAACCTGTCGGGCAGAACATTCGTGTCGTACTGAAATCCGCAGGCACCAAAGGTGCCAAAGCAACGGTGCATTTTCATCATCGCTTCAGTAATCCGGGGACACATATTGGCAAGGTCTTTATCATAGAAAAAGACGACCTGATGCTCGATCAGGTACGGTACTTCAGCGTGGAAATTGCAGGTCCGGTCGAGGCGCTCGTCGTCCAATCCCGCCTGGTGAAAAATCCCTGGCAGGACCCTGCAGCAATGCTTCGGCTGGCGCTGGAATCCGCCCGAGGCTGGTCGATTCGATGTCGAACAATAACACCATCGGCTTTCACACCCGATACACTAAAAACAGCCCGTGTGATATTCCTTGCAGACATTCCAAACTTTAGCACCGAACAGGCAAGGGCAATTACACAATTCGTTCAATCAGGTAGAATCGCAGTATTCTTCCTCGGTGCGGATATCAATGTTGATAATTACAACCGCGGATTAGCCGATCTTCTACCCGGCAAGATAGCAGGTGCAATCGGACAAGTCGGCCCTGATGCCCCAGCCGTCAAGACTGAACTGAACATCAATCACCCTTACCTTGCTGGGTTATACCCAACAGCAACTGACTATCCTGCGGTTATCGTCCAGCGATATTTTCGCCTGATGAACATCTCTGCCCCCTATGAAACGGTAATTTCAACCCCCACTGGCGATCCAATCGCCCTGGTAAAGGACTACGGTAAAGGTAAGGTAGTGCTTTTTACCACCACTGCTGATACCGAGTGGACCAACCTGCCCGCAACTACGATATTCCTGCCTATACTGACTCGAATATGCTTACAGGCAGGCGAAATTGCTGTAATGAACCATACATATTTAGCAAATCAAGGAGTCAAAATCCCCATACCTGCCGAATTTGCCAAGCTCCCCCGACTGGCAATTAACATCA
>JAGHBS010000152.1 GCA_021160865.1 Planctomycetota bacterium
ATATACAGGATCTCGTCAACGGTATAGACGAAATCGCCAAGAATGTGAAAGGACGGTTTTGCATCGAGTTGGACGTCGATAGGCAGAAAATAGTCCCAACGGGTAATCGGCGGGAAATTCATAATCTTATCGAGGAAGAGGTACGTAAATTGGGTGATCCTTCAGGTGGTTTGAGTCTTATTGTAGGCATCTATCCGCCGACGCCGCCTGAGGCGGTCGATGCCTTATGTGAAGCATTTAGAAAGTTCCGTACGTACTGGTGGGATTAATCTTTACTGGATGATAAACAACAGTTGCACTTTTTCCGACATTGCGAAATACTATTTTTATAAAGGAAGCGTCAGGGGCTGGTGGCGGAATAGGCAGACGCTGGGGACTTAAAATCCCCTGTCCGATGAGGGCGTGCGGGTTCGAATCCCGCCCAGCCCAGTGTAAATAAGTTAGTATCTACACATACACAGGTGAGATTCTCGGCGACGGATTGCATTCCAGATTGGGTAATATTGTAAAGACCATGTCATGTAAGGTACGCTGATTACCAAGTGTTTTTGGAATTACTGAGACTGCTTACCAGGGTGATTGATAGACATGAAGATTGTACGGCTCAATGAGATAGAATTGTCGGATGATAGCCATTTTCTAAAAGGTTTATTGCCTGGCAGGTATCTTTGTGGGGGAGGGTTGAGCTATAAGCCTCCTGGATTCCGAACGCATGATCATGACGGTCCTGGCGGTATTGATCAGCACGTACATGACGATCACGAGGCATTTATTATCCTTCAGGGAAAAGCCATCATGGAGGTCAACGGCAAAGAATATCCTCTGCGGACTGGCGATGTGGTGATTATCGAGCCGGGCGAGGATCATCACCTTGTTTCCGACCCGCTTGATCCGTGTGTGAATCTCTGGCTACACGCTTGCCCACAACGGCATGACAAGGGCTAATGCCCCTCGACCTCAAAGGAATGATGTAATTTTATATGATGATGTTATCTTTCCGATATCTTGATGGGTATCATAGTGTTTGTCTTTTGGGTATATTATTTCTGTCATGTCGAAGAAAGGTTCATCCATGAAGGGCGGCGATCAGAAGCATTGGCCACGGATAACCAATCGGCGGGCAAGGTATGATTATCATTTGCTTGAGAAGGTCGAGGCTGGCATAGAACTTCGTGGCACGGAGGTCAAAAGTCTTCGAGAAGGAAGGGCTTCGCTTGATGGCGCTTATGCCCAGATTCGTAATGGTGAAGTCTTTCTCTGCGGAGCCACCATTGCAGAGTATCCCCAGGCCGCCGGTGCGCTCCAGCATGATCCTACACGTGATCGTAAGTTATTGCTTCACTCCCGGGAGATACGCAAACTCCAAGCCCACGTCCAGCAAAAGGGGCATACGATAATCCCGTTAGCAATATATTTCCGCCGAGGCTGGGCAAAGTGCGAATTGGCAACAGCAGTCGGTAAACGAAAGTATGATAAACGCCATGTTATTCAGGAACGAGAGATGGAACGAGAAGTCCAGAGGGAGATATCGCGGAGGAAAAAGTAGCATCAAGTATAATGAATCACCTTCCTACCGATGCTAATATTCACGATTGCCGATTGTCATCCTTTCGAGCTTGTTTTTCTTACCCGTCGGACAAATAGGTTGCTTACGATTCATCGTTGAGGTTTTCAGCTGGTTGTACTGGCTGTTCTCCGCTCGCTGCCTTCATTGCACGGTAGAAGCACCACGCCAGGCCGATTATCAATGCCGATAACATGCACGTCAGTACGATTAACGCCGGGGCAGTTAGATGGTCCAAATGTTCAACAGCGCCAGCAACCTCTTTGACCTTTGCCGCTGATGCCGGTGGTTTGTGCAGGATTTTAGTCAATCCCAAAAGAAGCCCTGCTGCACAACCTATTCCTACCACACCTGCGCCGGCAGAGATTCTGGAAAATCTACTTGGTCTATGATTGCTTTTCTCAGCCTTTGTTACTGCTAATCCGCCAATAACAGTAGCCAGCAGTGCAAGGGCACCAGCAGCAATTGCAACAGCAACTGCCTTAGGCAGTTCGAGAGATAAAATCTTATAACAGGCAGGTGAATTACCTGCAGATACAGCTTGCCTGGTATCTATTGACAATGAGAAACTCCGTATAAGCATTATAATCGCAATAACTATAAAGACAGTGCCAAAAATCCCCATTAACCTGCCGAAGTGCTTCTGTCCAACATGCTGAGCATGTGTATTGGCACCTGGCGAACGAATGAGACTTAACACAATCGCTATTATTGGAACAATCCCAGCGACAATAAGACTGACGAGTTTTGGTACCTGGAGAGTACCGCTTTTATCATAAATTAGTCCGCCAGGTCCCAAGGCTTGGTCTAAAAGCGACCACGTTGCCAACGCACTCAAGACGATCGGGGCAGCAAAGCGTATGGTAATATCCCACCACCATCCGAGCGTCCAATCGCTGCGCTCGTTTGCGTGTTCACGCAGGCGTTTTAGCCGATACGCCCATCCAAGTATTACGCATTCTAAAAGCCCCATCAGGATGATTCCATCCCATCCATTGATAAAATCATCTATTGCACCAATCCAATACAAACCTCCACGGGTGCAATAAACTAACCCCAGTACGAATCCGACAATAGTCATGCCGATTAACGTTTTATTCCTATCCCAGCCGGTCTTGTCCACCAGCGAGGCTAACACGGTTTCTGTGATGGAAAATGCTGAATCTATTCCAAGCGTCAGCAAAGCTACGAAGAACACAATTCCAAACCACGCTGAGTAAGGTAGCTGGGCAAGGGCATACGGAAATGCCACGAATGCCAATCCTGGCCCGCCTTTGGCTACCGTAGTGACAGGAATATAATGCCCCTGCTGCTGGGTCGCAAATGACATTGCTCCAAGAGTTGCAAATACGGCAATGCCGGCTACGAAACTGGTACCAAGATCAGCCAGTCCGGTGATTGTGGCATTGTTGTTCAGGTCGTTCTTTCGATGCAGGAAACTTGCGTATGTAATCATCACTCCGAAAGCCAGGCTCATCGAGAAAAACATTTGCCCGAACGCCCATCGCCATGTTTCAGGCTTGGCCAACTCCGACCATTTCGGATCCAGGTAGAAATTCAATCCCCTTGCTGCTCCAGGAAGCGTCAAGCCACGAATAGTCAGGATAAGCAGCATAATCCAGGGTAAGGGAACGGTCAGCATCACTACCTTTGACACCGCACGGACGCCTCGGAAGATGCACAGGTACATTAATATCCAGATAACTGCCAGGCTAATCACAATCGGGCTTACCAGTTTGCCGAATGCCCACGGCTTTACACCACTGGCGAGTTCTTTTTCCGTCCACATCTGGAGGTATTGATGGTAGAAGTGATCGTTGACACCAGCAAGTCCCTTTCCCTTCCATGCCAGCTCCCCTGAGTGATAGATTACTCCTTTTATGCATTCGATGAGAAAACTTCCACAATAAGCAAGGATGACAGGGTAGTACGTGATAATTACAAATCCCAGCAGGATAGCCCACCAGCCGATAGGCTCGGTCTTGCGGTTGATTGCACGATATGCGTCAGGTGCTGCCCGTTGGGTCATGTGTCCCAGCGAGAACTCCAGTATCAGCATGGGAATTCCGACGATTACCATTGCGATGATATACGGTATGAGAAAAGCCCCTCCACCGTGTGCGTAGACCTTGTATGGAAATCCCCATAAGTTTCCAAGTCCAACGGCTGAGCCTATCGCCGCCAAGATGAACCCGGCTCGTGAGCCCCAGTTCTCCCGCTGCTCTTCTCTTATCAAATCAGCCATGGCATGCCTTCTCCTGTCTACGATCTTTCTGAAAGATTAATCCGACGCTATGTGCTTGACACAGAAATATGCAAAAAATCGCACATGCAGGCAAGGGAAAAATGGCTCGACTAATTCGTTCCAGTCAAACAGGCACTGTAGAAGAAACTGCCTACTGCCTCTTCATGTAGCGATTGATTTATTTTGATGCCCCTTGTTGCTGGGACAAAACAGCAGGGTCGTGTGGGAAAAATAGAACTATCAAAACAAAGGATGCAAAGACTTACACTAAAGTGATTCCATCAGAATTGTAAAAGTGAGGCTACAAATTTTTCAAAATTTTCTTGACAAAATAGGGGGTATGAATATAATGTATAAAATAAGATATTGGCACGGAGGCTAAGGGGAAGCATAAGGAGATGTGCAGTAATGACTAATGATTTTCTAAAGGGGTAGGTATCAAGAAATGGGTGGATATTTAGAAGTCGTAATATATCTCTTCTATCGGGGAGATTATTTCAGGGACGTTGAGCGGTTTATTGGGATGTATTTAAAACGGAAGGAATCTAATAGGGCTAATAAGTTGTTTTAGTATAAAAACAAGCGGCGGGCCAGCATGAACCCTTGCACCGGTGTGCTGGCTCGCCGTGGAGACCGGAGCGAATGTGGTACATACACTCCAGTGCGTCCATATTAATTTTACGAAATAAAGGGGGTGGCGTTCAACCAGTTTTTTCGTTTCTGTCAGGCCGCCCGAAGGAATCGTTTGTACTGTTTCAGCGTAGAGGAGGAACACTATGCCTGAACCAGTGACCATTTTGACCGGTGGTAGCGGGTTTGTTGCTGTGCTTATTTACCTAGCACGTCGATATTTCGACCTTGCCAAGGAGGTGGTGGATATCATTTTGGGTAGCATAGCTCTAATATTATGTCTTCCCCTGCTGGTAATTTGTGCATTGATTATCAAGATCTCGAGCAAGGGGCCTGTTATTTATACGCAGGTTCGACTTGGCAAGGATGGTGTGCCCTTCAAGATGTACAAATTGCGAACGATGTACGTCAACGCAGAATCTGCCACTGGACCCATTTGGGCAAAAGACGGCGATCCTCGCATTATACCAGCCTGTCGATGGATGCGCAAAAGTCACATTGATGAACTCCCCCAGCTGATTAATGTAATCAAGGGAGATATGTCCCTCGTCGTGCCTCGACCGGAGCGCCCCGAGATCATGGAAGAACTCAAGAAGGTCTACCCAGAAGTCGTCGAGCGGCTCCGAGTCCGACCGGGAATCACGGGACTAGCGCAGATTCGATATGGTTATGACACCGATGTAAAAGCCTACAAGCGCAAGCTCGAAGCCGACCTGGAGTACGTCGAGCAACGAAAATGGGTATTAGAACTGAAGATCATGCTGGAAACTTTCGCAAAGCTGAATGATAAGATGGCACGATGATTATGGCTTATATCAATCAGTACTTCTCGTGAGGTAAGAGAGATGCAAACGTGGATGAAACTAATATGTGTAGCAGTATTAATGC
>JAGHBS010000008.1 GCA_021160865.1 Planctomycetota bacterium
ATAGACGCATTTGAAAGAATTCCAACCTCCTCAGAACTTTACATCCCTGCAAGGTTCAGATTATTGACACTCCGAACTCGCCGTCTACTCGATAGTACCCTTCCTGCTGCCCAGAGGCGTGATCTTGCCCTTTCGCTGATAAGTGATTTGCAAGCATACATCCAGATGGTGCGTACCTTTGTAAAATCGGCAGATAAGGAACGTGCCGCCCAGGCTAAGATGTGGGCAGCCACGTGTGGAATGCTTCGAGCTCGGCTTACAAAAGACATCCTGGATCAACCAATTCGGAGCATCTCGCTGGCTGAGGAGGTTGCTAAACAATGGCCTGATGTGCCTGGCATCAAAAGACAAACACAACAATTTATCGCTCGTGTATTGCTCGAAAGTGGCCAGACAAGTAAGGCAATCGATTATCTACTGAAACTTGTCAAGCAAAGTCCAGAGGGTATCGAAGACCTTATCGCCAAAGCAACCGGTCAGATACGGACGCGAATTAACCGATTGGAATTCCGCACCGATCCGAAATCTCGTAAAAAACTTGCCTCACTACGAAAGGCATACAGGATATTTGCAGAAAAACTCTACGATTGGGCAAAATCCGCCAACCTATCGGCTGGGCAGATGTATGCCTTCAAGCAAGCCTTAGCAGCAGCGTATGAATCCTCAAGCAATCCTAACGAATTGAATATGGCAATCAATCTGTATAAAGAACTGCAGAAGCAGAAGCCCAGCGATGCAACGAACTTCCTCGGATTGGCAAGGTGCTATCGTAATATGGGAAGATATGCCGAGGCGATGAAGCAATACGACCTGCTCAGGCAACGCCTACCTGAAAAATCAACTGCTTGGTGGCGGGTCCAGGTGGAACGATTACAACTGGCAATGAAGATGTTCGGCGATAACCCTGATGGCCTGAAGAATATATTGCTGCAGATTCGTGTCTTACACCACAACTACCAGGATCCGAAGATGGGAGGATTCTGGCAACTCTTCAATGCTGTTGAAAACGAAGCCAGGAAACGCCTCCAAAACACAAACAAGAACAAGAAAGAAACATCGTCAAATATACATTATAAGGAAAAATCTTACGTAGAAGTTTATAGAGAAACTCACGCTTGTATCTACGGGAACTGTGGAATATACTAATTCTTGAAATGGCGGCATAGCCAAGTGGACAAAGGCGACGGATTGCAAATCCGTTATTCGTGGGTTCGAATCCCACTGCCGCCTGTGGATTAGAAATGACGTTGTGTAAGAAAATGTATTGATTACAGTTTATTGAAATTGAATGGATTCGCTATGACTGGCAAAAGATTAATAATATCAATAATGATTATAATTACGCTAACCCCCCTTCCCCTACTCGGGGCTAAAAACATCGTTATTCTCAAAAACGGTAGAAAAATTATTGGGGAAGTCACCAAAACAAAGGAGGGGTACGAAATAAAGATTGAAGGTGGAACAATCGTCGTTGCAGCTGATGATGTCCTTAAAATAACATCTTTCACTGACCTGCAGGATGAGTTGTCTAAGAAACTCAATGCCGTCAAGTCAAACGATGCCCGTGGATACTACCTGGTCGCATGCTGGGCATATGATAATGGCTTACTGACCGAGGCTGAGAAAATCCTAACGGAGAAGGCACTGAAGCTCAAACCTGATTATGAAGATGCAAAACTCCTTCTGAAACTAATAAAAATCCGTCTGGCTGAAAAGAAGGAAAAAGGTCAAACAACCACTACCCCATCAGGACCAGCAGGGAAACCTTTGAAAAAACCCAAAATTCCTCTGCTCACCAAGGAAGATATTTATCGCATTCGATTAGTGGAACTCAAACCCGACGATAAAGTAGTCATCCGATACCGCAACAAGGTACTCGAGCGATTTATTAAATCCATGAGGGGAAAAGATGAATTTGCCGATCCAGGCTTTGAGAAAACATTCCGTACCTGGCCAAGGATTAAACAAGTTTGGTATATCCTGAGGAATACCAGCAGATTTAATACCGCTATTCGCGATGATATCCTCATCGAAACCGATCCATCCGTGATGCGTGTTTTCAGAACCCGCATCTGGCCCATCATTGCAAGCACCTACGGCAGCCCATCATGCTACGGCGGAGTAAAAGGAAGGGATGGCTTGAAACTCATCAATGGCCCCTCAACCAATGATCAAATCATCTATACAAACTTTTACATTCTCCACAAATATGAACGAAACGGATTGAAGTTCATAAATCGTGATGATCCTGATATGTCGCTGCTTTTGCAATACGGATTACCCCCAAAAATAGCAAAGGTCCCCAGGCCACCATACATAAAAAAGAATATCTTTACCGGCCCAGACGATCCGAAATACAAACTCATCAAAAACTGGATACTATCATTGCACCATCCGTTCCTGCCGCCGGGCTATCGGGTAAATTATAAACTTCCCGGCCAGAGTCCAACAACCAAGCCGATTTTGCCGACAACTAATCCCGCAACCATAACTCCTTAATCGTTGGGGTAATCCAAATACACTCGGCACTGAAACTTTCACAGTGGCGACGGAGCAAATTGTTCTTGATGCAGACCTCTACCGCTTTGTCGAAGCTATGTTGAAAAATATGATCCTCCACGAGCAGTTAAAAAGCATGTTGGGCGAGCCCACGATGAAGTGCAAACGCTATTTGAACAAGACACTCCCACAGCCTCGGAAAAAGTCCAAAATGACCTTGGAAACGTTGCTGGACGATTAGACCAGCAAATTATAGTATATCTCTAAACGACGGATCACCTATTAGATCATAGGTAAGTTATAGAGGACGTGATGCAATTTATCTTTCCCCTTATTCTAATCGGGGCTTTGGGGCTCGGCGTGATAATCCTGGCCTGGCTGGGATTATCTCAACGGCGCAGGGAGAGAAAACTCTCTCGATTAGCATACCAGATGGATATGAGGTTTTCCGCATCAGACCCATTCGCATTGGTGAAAAGATATGCATCATCACCCCTGTTCCAAGCCGGCCATTCCCCACGAGCAACAAACGTGATTTACGGCCGATTTCGGGGCTGGCTTATCAAAGCATTTGATTACCGGTTCGAGACTGGTCATGGAACGCATCGTTTGACGCATAGATACGACGTAATCACAGCAGAGACTAACCTTAGCACTCCTAATGTACTTCTATGGAATACGAAAGATAACGAAACCCCTCCCTTGATATCCTTGCTGCTTGATAGGAAAATAAATGGCTGGTACTCGCAAGGTGATGCAGATTTCGCGAATACTTTGGCCGAGGCTTTAGACGGGTTTGAAGGCGAAATGATAAATGCCGAAACGTTCAACGGTATCATAATGATATATATACGTGAACACGGAAAACCGTCACAAATAGGCAATAGGATAATTAAATTAGTAGATGCACTGGTTAAGATTCAGAAAAGCAGTATTGATCCGTCGGATTGATGAATGTTGCAATAGATGAAGCATTATGGTACAAGAATAAGGAATAATTCGTTCTATTAGGAGAAATGCGAAGTGCGATATATTAACATTCTGATTACAGCATCGCTTGTAAGCATTTTTTTCGTCGGTTGTAGTAACCCCCAAAGGGACGCTCAAAAGAAGTTATCGAAGCAGATAGATATTGCCCGGCGGATGTACAATCATGCTATTACCCTTCAAGCCAATCCCCAATACATAGAGAAAAAAACGGGCAAACCTTCCCCCATTACACATCCATTGTCAAGCGCAGAGGAGATCAAGATACCGACAACCAGACGTGCTGAAGACCCCAGGGTAATTACTCTTCTCAACAAAGCTGCTGGGATACTGCAAAAGGCAATCTCCGATTACTCCGCCGCCCCAAAATCGACTATAGCGGACGCTGAATTCCTCCTCGGAGAAATTTTGTTTGCCAAAGCCGAGTATTATAGTACCCTCGCGGAGCGCATTCGGAGCAATGTTTCTTCACTCCGTCAGGATATTGACAAGACCCTTACACGAGCGCGCGAAAGCACCATTCTTGCAGCATTCAATCATGCCCTTGCTAATATGCCTGTAGATAAAATTATGGATTTGCAGAAAAAGACTGAAGAAGAACTATCCACCCTCGAAGCGAAAAAGGCAAACAGCATTGCAAAGAAAACCGCATTAGAGAAAGAAAACGAAAAACTCAGCAAGGAAAATGAAGCCCTTCAGAATCAAGCAATGTTGTTGAGAGACAAAAGCGAACGTGCCACAGGAACTAAAGGACTTGAACTACTCAAAAGCGCTCAACGCATTGAAGAGAAGATTAATAACAACGCCAGTCGAATTGCTAACAATTTGGAAACGATTAAGATGATTGATTTTGACATGGTGCGTCTGGAACAGGCCCTGCGGGATGTAAGATCAAAGTTAGACGCCATCAAAGAAAGATTAGAAGAGATAGCCAGGGGCACTAACAGGGCATCCGAAGCTGAGAAATCTGCGAAAGAAACCGTAGTGAAAAATCAGCAAAAGATACTCTCTCTCGTTCAACGAATCATCGAGCAATCAGCAAAACTTGCTTCTCGAGAAAAAGCCACTATAGACACATTGAAAGACGCTCAGAAACATCTAGCCAGGGCACAAAAAATCATTCAGCACAAACTTGCTGATGAAAGGGTTGCCTTACTAAGGCTTTCTCCTGCAGATCGGCAAAAATTTATTAGAAGCAATTATGAAGAACATCTGATGCTTATAGCTGTTTACAAAGGTACCTCCTATCTGGAAATGGCAGAGATGTATTCTCGCCAACTCATCTTCTCAAGGAATAACACCCAGCTGGCCAAAAAGATAAAATCATCGTGGAAGACATTCGGACCTGGAACGCTGAAACTGCCTGAAGAGTTGGTAGATAAGATGGGGAAATACATCTCCATCGATAATGAGAAAATTCAAAAGGAAGCAATTGATGCCTACAAAATCGCTGAAGGCGAGTTTGAAAGGGCATTGGAATTACGCCCCACAAGCAACGTGGGCAGAAATACCCTGTGGAACTGCCAGGCACTGTTAGCCAATGCTTATCTCGGACACTTCCGCCTATCCCGCGATAAAGCAATACTTACCAAGGCAATGAATCTAATCAATAATGCATTGAAGGACAAAGAAAGCTCCCCCTACTTAGCACCTGTGAGGGAACTTAAGAAGCTGATATTAGCCTATAAAACATAACATTGGTTTTGTGCGTGAATTCCTAATCGGGTACAGAAAATAGATTAGGTATCACTCTAAATTGAGTGTTTTTATCCATTGGGATATTTGCTCTGGGGCAATTTACGCATTTCTGAAAAATACTTTATGGGACACTTGGTTTATTTGAAAATTATATCTCCTTGAAAAATAAGGAGATAAATACACCTAACCACCTTGTTTTATCCTCCAGGCATACATTATGCTTCAACAAATCTTTAGCAAGGGTGCATGCATGATTGCAAAATCCCACTTGTCCATATTGGTAATATGTGCGATAATATCAGATGGAGAGGATGTGGCTAATTATAGTGGAAACAAACGAATTCGGACATATTGGAAATATGTGCGATAATATCAAATATAGAGAGGGACCATGCGAAGATATCGAAATAAATTGATGGAGGAACTTGCCAGGCAGCTCATAGTAGGACCCGTCCGGCTCAGGAAAGGGTATATCGATGCCGCTGAGAGCCTTTTAGAGATTATCGAGCCGAATGTAGAATACCCCTACGAATTTATCCTTTACAAAATCACCAATTACCGTTCACGTCGTCAAAGACCGCTCGAACCTATCATCGGTGAAGACCTTCGGGCGGATTTGAGGGCATTGATTCTGGATTTATGTGATAGCTTTGATCTTAGTGTGCATGATTATAATGAGCCGTGCTACGATACAGCCAGTTTAGCAAAAAGGTTTGGCGTATCTACACGGACGGTTCGGCGATGGCGTCGGAAGGGACTGGTAGCAAGACGATTAGTCTTTGATGATGGTAGAAAACGAATTGCCTTTCTCACGCACTCTATTCGTAATTTTGCCAGGCGTCGTTGTCGAAAGTTGCTTCGTTCAGCAAG
>JAGHBS010000041.1 GCA_021160865.1 Planctomycetota bacterium
CAAATACCCTCGCAGTGGTTGATTATACCGTCAGGATGATTATCGAATTGAACCGACGATTTTGGCCAATGACGCATCCGATACCGCCGGAAGAGTTCATGGCATTACGAAAACAATCGTACGGACGATTCATATCCGGACTTACACTGGGGATAATCGGGCTTGGCAGAATCGGCTCACGTGTAGGTCGGGCTGCCGTTGGGCTTGGGATGAAGGTAATCTACAATGATATCCGCAAGGTCGAGCCTGATTATCCTGCTGAATCCGTCGATAAAGATACGCTCTATGCCAATAGCGACATCGTTACCCTTCATGTACCGTTGACCAATCTGACACGGAATCTGATAAACGCCGATACGCTCGCCCGATTTAAGCCCGGCGCCCAGCTAATAAACTCTGCCCGAGGTGCTTGCGTGGTGGCAGCTGACCTTGCTGAAGCGATAAAGGCAGGGCGAATTTCCGGAGCCGCTATTGATTGTCATTACCCAGAACCCCCACCACCTGATTATCCGTTATTTGGACTTGAAAACGTCATCCTCACTCCTCACATTGCTGCTCGTGTCCCTGCTGCCCTTGCTGCTATGTGCGAGGTTGTCTATGATGTAGTAGCCGTCCTGCAGGGTAGAAAACCAAAGTATCCTGCTGACGATTACATTAAATCGATGGGAGAAAGTTTTTAATTCAAAAATTCAAAACAATCTGCATACGTGGAATAATAACATGAAAATAGCAATTACATCCCTAACGTTTGATGAAAGAAAGGTAAAACCTTTTTCATTGACAGGAATGGTGATATTTTTATAATTGCCTCGGAGTGTTTTGGATGATTAAGCAACAGGATAATCTCGTTTATCTTGGAGAAACCATGAGAAAATCAGATGCAAGTTATGGAGTAGTGGTTCTGACCATCGTATTGATCGTAGCATTGATGACAAGCATTGCTATTTCACAAGAACCGATCGGTACAGCTGCAACAACCGTCGATAAGAAGCTCGCTGACCTTTGGGATAACTTTATCCACTGGATACGTATGGGAAGGGCAGACCTTGCCCGTAGTTATGGAAAGGCAATACTTAATGCCAAACCCGACCCGCGAAAACTCTATTACCTCTCAATACAGACCGATAAGGGTGGGGTTACCCTCTCAAGGGGGAGAGCATTGAAGGACCTTGCACCTATCGTGGATAAGATAAATGCATTGATAACTATTGGTGCAAAGCAGCTGCGGACTGACCCCGTCGAGATTGAAAAATGGATTCATATGCTCGGTGGAACGCCTCGACAAATGTTAATTGCCACCGAACGATTAGCACGGTCAGGCGAGTATGCCGTTCCACAGATAATCGCAAAACTCACCGATTGGCGCACTCCTGCGATATTGCGAACTCGTCTAATAACAATCCTCCCGCGATTGGGTCAGGGCCAAGGCGTTGCCAATAGGGTATCGGTGGTTCGTGCCTTATCAGCATCCTTGCAGGTAAATGATCTTACCGTCAAGACAGCCATCTGCAGGGCATTGGGAAAAATTGCATATCCGCAAGCTGGCCCGTACCTGAAAGAACTGTCCGAAAAGAAGGGATTACCTGAAGAAGTCCGTCGGGCAGCATTGGCAGCCCTCGGTGCGTGCGTCGGAAACGCTTCAAAGAAACCCGTTGCAGAACTATTTTACGATGCGGCTTTGAAGTACTACAAGCATAGCGAATCTTACATGCCTGATGTCCGATACAAAACTGCCAATGTATGGTACTGGAAAGAGGGGCTCGGTTTGAGTTACAAGGAAGTTCCCCGAGAGATATTCGACGAAGTTTATGCAATGCGTTTAGCCAAAAAGGCATTGGAGCATGACCCTACCTTTGATTCAGCAGTGATAATCTGGATTGCTGCTAATCTCCGAAAGGAAGCGGAATTACCTGCTGGTACCAAAGACCCGACGCATCTGCCAGGCCAACCCGGCGCAAAGTATTACGCCCTTGCAAGTGGAGCAAAATACCTTCAACGGGTACTTCAAGTTGCCTTAGATGACGGTGATGTATCAGTAGCAATCCCGGCGATACAAGCATTGGCCAAGACTGCCGGTGCAAAAAATCTCGTTGCGACGGTGGAAGGTGGTGCCCAGCCGCTGGTCTCTGCATTGAGCTATCCTTCACGAAGGGTTCGATACCTCGCTGCTGAAGCACTTGCATTAGCAAGACCCCAAAAACGATTCAACGGCTGGAATCTCGTCATCCCGGTACTAATCGAGGCATTACGAGGTACTGGAAGAACTGCAACGATATTAGTCGATGCCAATCTGGGACATCGCAACAAGATAAAGGCATTGCTTCGAGATAATAACTGCGATGTCGTCGATGCCGATTCGCTCGGAAAGGCGCTGTCAGAAGGAAGGAAACACGGTGGAGTGGATTTGATTGTACTGGCATCGAACATCACGGCACCGGATATAACCAAGGCTATTACTGCTATCAGGTCAAATCCTGTTCTTGTCTTAACACCCGTTATCATAGTAGCTTCATCCGACGATCTCCCTGCTGCAAGGAAGCTGGCAAAAGCAGACAATCTAATTATCGTTCTTCCTGATGAAAAGGTCACTGCTGAAGGCATTTCATCAGCAATAAAGTCAGCCCTTGCGAAATCTACCGGTAGCCCGATAAGTGAGAAAGAAGCTGCCCAGTGGTCAATCCGTGCATCGAAGTGTCTGAAGTTGTTAGCGATGACGAATAACCCCGTATATGACCTTACCGATGCGACTGCTGCACTGATATCTGCCCTATCAGATAAGCGTGATGATGTACGGATAGCGGCTGCTGAGGCACTTGCCCAGATGCCTTCAGCAAATGCCCAGCGGGCTATTACCGCACTTGCCCTGGACGGTAGTGCCCCGGAAGACGTTCGTGTGGCTGCCTTTGCCGCTGCCAGCGAATCATATCGACGATTTGGAAACCAGCTTACCGATGATCAAATTAACGCCATCATCGAAGAAGTTACCGGTACTGGTTCGTTGAAAATCCGAAACGCTGCTGCTCAGGCAATGGGCGCATTGGCGCTGCGTTCGGAAAAGGTAAGGCAATTAGTCCGCTCCGCTAAGCAACTGTAATCTACATCGAAAAGAATGAAAGAAACAATAGATTAGGGATTCTCATAAAGACATCAGAGATTCTGCAGCTAAAATCTTATATTGCGGAAAATCACCTTATCGCCCACCTTCACTCCTGCTCGTTTTAATTCTCCTGCTGATACTTCCAATGCAAACCTTACAGGGTACTTACTGGAATACACGCGCTCAGGATGGTGCGGGTCGGGTTCGACCTCCATCGTGTACATACTGACTACCTTCATATCATCGGAAATGAATGCTATATCTATTGGGAAGGTGCAATTAAGCATCCAGAAGGTCTGAACATCGCTTCGTGGGAAGATAAACAACATCCCCTTCCCCGATGGTAATTTCTCCCTGCCTGAAAGTCCTCTCTGACGAGAAGTCGCATCGGCTGCTAATTCAACCTGCCAGACACCTTTACCTATCTGCACTTCAGGAGACTCACCGCCCCGATTGCATCGGCAGGATGGCATCAGTAAAGCGGACAATATCACCGATATTATCAATGTTCGCACCATCATAATTATCGCTTCGCTATAGCACTCCGATCGTCCCATTACAAGGTTATAAGAAAACAAAAATGAAAGATATTTTTAGAGTTGCTCGTTCCTGACTGTTGATGAGGAATGTAAAAATCTGCCTCCGATTTTAATCACCGATATAATAATCGCCACCGCTAATAGTGCCAATGCGACGATCCATCCGTGCTTACCCATCTGAAATGTAATAGCTGCGATTATAGCGTATCGAATCCACCTGCCAATGAAATTTGCAACGATGAACCGCTTCAATGGATACCGATGAGAAGCCGATAGCATACGCACCACATCGATGGGGACGGGTAAGATATTGAAAATCATCAAAAGCGTAAAAGGCCTGCGACTAAACCATTCAAGCGCACGAGAGTAGAGTTTTGTAGAGTGAACCTTTGCAATTCGCTTATGCCTGATCATCCATGTAAAGATGTGGAAATCATTCAGATTAGCCATCGTGGTGGCAGCAGCACCGATGGAAGCGACTATCACAACGGTTCCGATGAGAGTCGCTGCCGGTGCAAAATCCCTCAATGCAACTGCCGATACCATCACTCCCGTTGGTAGTGGTATGAAGGTGGAAGAAATTGACATATATATTGCAAAGATAAGCAGTTTCAGCATCGTCCCTGCTGAGGCAGCTGAATTAGCAGGACTGCGAATAAGTCTGATTAAAGAAATCTTACTGTGCACTGCCAGCACTATCGCTGGGATAAGCAGGGCAAGTAAGCACGTACCGTACACGCCAATCCATCGTTTCAGTGAGAGGTTATCCTGCCCGATAAGATCAATATCATGTATTTCCGTCGATAATTTTTCCATCTTTCATATAAACCACTCGTGAAGCGGCTGATGCCACCGTTGGTGAATGCGTTATCATCACTACGGTCAAGCCGTCTTGCTCGTTTGCCCGTTTGAACATCTCCAGCACGGTTTGAGTATTGGCTGAATCTAAGCTGCCTGTTGGCTCGTCAGCAAGGAGTATATCAGGCTTATGCGCTATCGCACGTGCAACGGTAAGGCGCTGTTGCTGACCCATCGACATCTTCTCCGGGCTCTTCCTTGCTACTTCGGCAACACCCATCGAAGCAAGTAGTCTATCAATCCCATCGGTATCAAGTCCGCGAATCTTCAATGATAAAGCGATGTTATCATACCCGCTCAACACATTAAGCAAATTAAACCGCTGGAAAACAAAGCCAATTTTTCTTCGTCTGATGGCAGCCTGGGTTTGCTCGTCCATATAAGTTGTATCCTGACCATCAATGATGATGCTTCCACTATCAGGTTTATCCATCAGTCCGAGTAGATGCAGCAAGGTGCTTTTCCCACAGCCGCTCGGACCCATCACCGCAAGAAATTCACCTCTCTCGACGCGCAGGTCAAGCCCACGAAGCACATGCTCCCTCACCTCACCTGCCTTGAAGGATTTGTGCAAGTTTATTGCCTCCAGAATGTATCGGTTTGAGTTAGACATCTCGCATCGCTAATAATTTCATTCAATCTATGATTTTCACTCCAGCGTCAGTATCTCTGCAGGATTCATCCTCATTGCACACCATGCAGGATATACTGCTGCCAATATCCCACCCCCAGCAGCTGCCAGGATAGATATCAATACCCATCGAGGACTAATCTCGACCGTCAAAAGTGGTAAAAATGCCTCTATTATCGCACCGGCTACCGGTGCCAATAAGATACCCATTACCGTTCCCATTCCTGTCAATATCATTGCCTCGGTGAGGATTTCTCGCAGGATGAACCGTCGCGTTGCCCCCATTGACTTAAGTATCGCAATCTCGCGCCTGTGCTGAATGACGATAGTATAAAGCGTAACGAGGACAAAAAGCATCGCTACGATTAACGTGATTGTATTGACTGTATCAATGTAAAGGTACATTATTCCAAAGCGGGCTTCGAGCATGTTTCGATATTGTCCCAGCGAGGTTGCTTTCAATCGGCTTGTGGTATTTATCTTCCTGATAACATCCCCCATAGTGGAAGTATTGTGTAGCTTGGCGAAAATCAATGTGTACCTTCCCGTGGACAAATCCATAAGCCACTGTGCCGTTGCAAGCGGGATAAATGCTCGAGCCAATACGCCTGCTGGTATCTCTCCAACGATTTTGAACCTATGCCCTGCTACGTAAACCTTGTCGCCGATTTTCAACCCCGTTGACCGGGCTAAACGGGTATCAATAACCATCTCAAGCCCACCCCGTCGAGCAAGTTCTGCACGGGAAATACTCAGCGTCTCTTCGCTCGGCGTGGTGAGTTTCGCTTCGAGCCATTTAGCAAATTTGTTGTGCGGATCGAATATCCTGCCAGTCAGTTTTTTACCCGGCTTTTCGATTAAAAGGTGAAAATCTTCAGGCTTGATGCCCACGATATTGCAATTCACTTTGGCAACTTTGCCCTGCAATATGCAAATCGGAACAAGGTAATCGATAACAGGCTTACCCCCCACTTTGAGGCTTTTTAGCATCTTCAGGTCGCCTCGTCCAACTCCCCCGCCACCGATGGTTGTAATGTTATCGCTCCAATGAGCAGGATAGACAATGATATCAGCGTTGACGCCTTGCCATCTCTTGGCAATCTCCTCCAACGTGCCCCTTGCTAAACCCGATAGGGTAATTAACATGCATACCGCAATCGCTACCCCCAACGCACTCAACAAACTACGAAGACGATGATGCAATATGTTAGCCAATGGCAATGGAAGCATCTAATCTACCCTACATAACCACTATGCACCTATCCTGTGAAAAAGATTAACCATTCCTTTCACTTTATCGAGATTGTAAATGGCTAAGCGGTAATTGTCGAGCGTGCTAACCAACCTCATCCCAAGTAGCCTGCTGGCAAAATGAATAGTCCTGATACAAATAAACCCCTGCAGCAAAATTCCATCTTCCAGCCTCACAGCACGATTATCCTTTCGCATCGTCAATTCCTTTAAATAGACCAAACATATCATTGCCACTAATACGCTTCGGGCGTATACTCGCATTACTATGATTCAAGTGCATTTGAACCTGTTGGTTATTGAAGGAGTGTCTCTATGCTAAGTGATATGGTAAAGAAAGGGCTTGAGCGAAGCCCCCACAGGGCATTATTCCACGCTACCGGCTTGGCTGATAACGATTTCCGCAAGCCATTCATTGCTGTTTGCAACTCCTATACGGATGTTATTCCCGGCCATGTTCATCTCGACGCCGTTGCAGACCTTATTAAACGAGAGATTCGAAAGGCAGGGGCAGTTCCTATCGAATTCAACACCATCGGTATCTGCGACGGCATCGCTATGGGACATACGGGGATGAAATACTCTCTTGCCAGCAGGGAACTCATCGCAGATTCAGTCGAAAGCATGTGTCGGGCGCACTGCTTCGATGCAATGATTTGCATAACCAATTGCGACAAGATTATCCCAGGCATGCTGATGGGAACGCTGAGAGTAAATATCCCCACCATCTTCGTCTCAGGCGGACCCATGGAAGCAGGCAGGATTGATAATAAAGACCTTGACCTGATCGACCAGTTCTACGCGGTAGCCGCCCGAAAGGAAGGGAAAATATCTGCAAAGATGATGAAACTATACGAACACAATACCTGCCCGACCTGTGGCTCGTGTAGCGGACTTTTCACTGCTAATAGCATGAACTGCCTCTGCGAAGCCATCGGCATCGCCTTACCTGGGAATGGCACGACATTAGCGACCTCACCAGCGAGGATCGCCCTTTATACCGCTGCTGCTAAACGCATCGTCGCAATGGCGAAGGAATGGATCAAATCGAAGAATAGCCCGGATTACCCACTCTTGCCAAGAAATATCATGAACCGACAGGCATTTATCAATGCCTTCACGCTTGATATGGCAATGGGTGGCTCGACCAATACCGTCTTGCATCTATTAGCAATGGCAAATGAAGCGGGGGTGAAGTTCAATTTGAAGGACATCGATAGGATTAGCAAACGGACGCCGAACATCTGCAGGGTTGCCCCCTCAGCCACGCCCGAAGGGAAAATCTATCACATGCAGGACGTCCATCGAGCAGGCGGGGTATATACGATACTATGGCAAATCGCTACGGATAAACCATCGCTGCTTCATCTTGATTGCAGGACGGTCACGGGCGGAACGATCGGGGAAAACATCGCTAAATGGTCGCTTCGGAGTAAGAATCTCTGCCCGGAAGCCAAAAGACTCTATCGCAATGGTTGGCAGGCAACGGGCAGGTCAGTCGAGCAGGTCAAAGCGATGCTCCGTGGCGAAAAGATCGAAAAATTGCCCGTGAAAAATGCTGATCGCTCATTTAATCCTTATGATGTCATCAGACCGCTGGAGGACGCCTTCACAAAAAGAGGCGGGCTTATCGTCCTTTACGGCAACATCGCTACCAAAGGCGGAATCGTGAAACTGGCAGGCGTCGATCCGAAGATGTACCGCCACGCAGGTCCTGCGAGGATATTCGAAAGTCAGGAAGAAGCCTGTGAAGGTATCCTCTCCGGTAAGGTCAAGAAAGGCGATGTGGTGGTCATCCGCAACGAAGGTCCCCGGGGCGGGCCTGGAATGCAGGAAATGCTCGCTCCGACCAGTTATATCAAGGGAATGGGGCTGGATCGTGATTGCGCATTGATTACGGATGGCAGGTTCAGCGGTGGAACGGCAGGGGCTTGTATCGGGCACATCTCGCCCGAAGCCGCTGCCGGCGGGGAAATTGGCCTGCTCAAAAACGGCGATATCATCGAAATCGATATTCCTGCCGGTAAAATCAACGCCCGGGTGAGCAAGGCAGAATTCGACCGCCGAAGGAAAAAATACCGCCCACCTAAACCAAAAATCACCACCGGCGCGCTCGGTAGATATGCTGCTCACGTAACCAGCGCAGATACCGGCGCAATACTCACCTGGGAATGAAAAGGAAGATAATCGAGAAGAAAGAAAATTGCATGAAGTCCACCAAATCGCCCGATTTATAATGATGATAATGTGAGCGAGTTTTCAGGGAGCCTCAAGAAAGATGCACCCTGGCCTGATTGTCATCATAGCGGTACTGGTAATTGCGGGGCTGGTTTACAGTCTTTATGCCTCGAGCAAGAGGCGACAAGCCCTGGCAGCGTGGGCTCACAACAAGGGCTTGAGTTTCAATAGTTCCAAAGACCCCATCATGGATGGAAAATACTACGATTTCAAATGCCTCAACCGCGGACATAGTCGATATGCTTACAACATCATGAAAGGCAACTGGGCAGGGCGAGAAATAACAGCCTTCGATTATCATTATGCAACGGGGTCAGGTAAGAACCGCAGCGATCACTACTTCTCCGCAGTGATTCTACAAAGCCCTATCCCCCTCAAACCGCTCTATATCAGACGTGAACATTTCTTCGATAAACTCACAGAGTTCATCGGCTTTGATGATATCGATTTCGAATCAGCAGAGTTTAGCAAGAAGTTCTATGTCAAAAGTCCTGATAAAAAATGGGCATACGATGTGATTCACCAGAGGATGATGGAATATCTACTTACCTCGCCTCAATTCAATATAGAATTTGGCTTGATGCATGTAATCGCCTGGCGGAATAGGCGATTCAAACCCGAGGATTTTGAAGATGCCGCCAATCTCATAAAGGGAATCTTCGATAGATTCCCCGATTATCTAATCAAACAGCAATTGGGACAGGCATAGGCATGATAACGATAATGGCTAATACAATGCTATCAATTGGAATTGCTCAGATAACTACACGAGAAGACCTACTCGTTATCCTTATTCCCCTCGGACTATTTATATTATTCATCCTCTGGATAGCGATGATGTATAACTCGCTCGTCCGTCTTCGTCAGCAGTGCAGGGAAGCCTGGTCGAACATCGATACCGAATTGAAACGAAGATATAACCTTATCCCCAACCTTATTGAGACAGTCAAGGGCTACGCTGCCCATGAGCGAGAAGTACTGCTTTCCGTTACCGAAGCCCGCAATAGGGCAGTTGCATCTACCGGTTCACCGGGCTCACAGGCGAAGGATGAAAACGTCCTCGTCGCAGCGCTACGGCAACTCTTTGCAGTGGCTGAAAAATATCCTAATCTAAAGGCAAATGAAAACTTCCTCGAATTGCAAAAGCAACTGGCTGAAACTGAGGATCGCATCCAAGCAGCCCGCCGATTCTACAACGCCAACGTCCGCGACCTCAACACCCGCATCGAGGTGTTCCCCTCAAACATCATCGCAAAATTATTCAACTTCCAAAAAGAAGAGTTCTTCGAGATTGAACAAACCGATATCCGCTCTGCCCCGAAGGTATCTTTGTAATAGAATGCAAGATCAATTAGCAGGAATCTACAAAAACTAAGGGGAAAATGGCTGGATGCAAGAAGGGTGATTGGGTATTTTTCCTACTGCACCACGCCCGTAGGGCAAAGAGAGATTGCTGAAGGGAAATGAAATGTATCCAAGATCAATCGTTTGTGCATATTTATATGTAATTTCAAAGTACGGCTATCCACCAGCAGCCGAGCATACCGATAAGTACCTCAGCGAGATGAATGAGCTGGGATTTACCAGCGTCGAACTGGAGGGCATTCGCAAAGAGCATCTGCTGGAAATGTATGACAGGAGATTTCAGATCAGGCAGCAGGCTGACCGGCTGGGCTTATCTGTTGTGATATATTGCATAGTCTTACCTGGTTTGAGTTCAGCCGATGCACGCGAAAGGCAAGAGAACATCGCGCTATTCCAAAAGGGCTGTGAAACTGCTTCAGCTCTTGGGGCACAGGGAGTATTGGATAATGCCCCGCTGCCACCTTATCAATTCCCCGAGGGTATTCCAGTTGTGCGACATTATGACGAAGACGTCTTACTTGCTGCAAAGTTCCCTTCCAACCTTGATTGGCAAAAATACTGGGAAGACCTCGTTGAAACGTATCGCACGCTTTGCGACATCGCTGCTGATAAGAACCTGAAATTCCACCTGCACCCCTGTCTTGGTGTGCTGGCTGCCACGACAGATGCATTCCTCTACTTTTACGATGCCGTCGGGAAAGACAACCTGCGATTCAACATAGACACTGCCAATCAGTTCCTCATGAAGGATAATCTTTTGCTATCGCTCCGTCGGCTTGCAGATTACGTTGATTACATCCACATTTCCGACAATCGGGGCTTACATGTGGAGCATCTGCCCCCTGGAGAAGGTAAAATCCGCTGGGATCTCTTCTTTGAGACACTTGACCAGGTTCATTACAATGGCATGTTCGGACTGGATATCGGCGGGGAAGAAACGCAAATCGACGATATCGACCAGGCATATCAACGTTCGGCAAAATGGCTCGAAGAGAAATGGCTCAACAAATGAAACATGCCCCTGCCCCGGAATAGGATAGGACAGAACAGAAAGTGCGTTTCATGAAACGGGACAAAGAGTTGGTATTTCGCCAGGGGCGTTGCCCCCGGCGGACATCGCAGGCTGGAAGGGGACGGAACAGGTCTGAGTGGCTGTAGAAGACAAGGTGAGTAAAAG
>JAGHBS010000105.1 GCA_021160865.1 Planctomycetota bacterium
AGGAATATGAAGCGCGGCACGGTCATGTTGAAAAAGAAACTCGATTCCCATCGCCATTGAGGCCAGTCAAGCAAACCGTAGGAAAGAACCCAGATGAACGGCAAGAGTATCAAATCCCATCGCACTGCCCAGTAAGCCAATATCGAAAAACCTGCGATTAACAATAAGGCTAACGAGATAATACCAGGATGGGATATTGACGCAATTATCGTAGCCAATATGACAATCAGCACGATTACCAGAGTAATCGAGCCTGTCTTGCCACCGGTCAATTCAAATCTCCAATCTCAACACTATCAGCCGCTATGGTCATACTCGTCGATACACGAAACGTGGAATTGGGTATGTTCTTGCGTTCAAGACAACCCCCACGACTTTCCCGCCGGCAAGTGCCAGGTTCTTCTTTGATTGCAGCAATGCTTCACGAGGTGTTCGCTTATATAACGCCACCAGCAGAATCTGTTCACTCATCTTGGCTAAAATCTGCGCGTCAGGATAAAGATTTACCGGGGCTGATTCTAATATAATATGCTCGTACCGACGAGACAGTTCCTCCATAACTGCCTTTATCTGTTCAGGTTGAAATATCTCTACAACCCTATCGCACTGGCTGCCCGCACAGAGTACATCGAGCGCACCAGGACCAACACGCTGAAGGGCTTCATCCAACCCAACCTGCCCAACCAGCACGTCCGTTATTCCCCTACCATTGCTAAGCATGAGCATATCGCTAACAGAAGGATGGCGGACATTGAAATCGATTAGCACCACCTTACCAGCCGGCTTGAGTTGCTCGGTCTGATTGTTGCTCATTTGTCCTGCATTTCTACTCTCTCCCATACTTTCGGCAATGGCTAATCCGCAGGCAACAGTCGTAGCCCCTTCCTGGCGATTGGATGAGCATACCAACAGCGACTTCGGCGCATCGGGAGTAGAGAATATCGATGCCCAAAGCCCTTTAAAGACCTCTTCAGCCGGCTTGGAGAGTGAAGCAACAGCAGGACCACCAGGGCGAGCAGAACCGTTTGCCACGATGATCCGCCTGCCGAACCTTGGTATGGACATCATCACCGGCAACCCCACATATTTATCAACATCGTCAGCACCTTTGAGTGTATGATCGAAATAATCCGATAAGAACGCATAAACAAATGCCAATACAATACCTGCAATGATACCAAGCAAGATATTCAACCAAACTATTGGACGGTACGGACGACTTACATCCGGTCTGGAGGGTGGATCAAGGACGAGTACTTGAATTGTACTGGCTGCTACTTCGGCACTCTGGGCATTGATGTAATCTCTGCGACACTGATCAAGAATCTTTTGGGCATTATCAACTGCTTTACTCAGTTGATTATACCGAACCACCTTGGCTGCTAACTCTTCCAACTTCTTCTGACCGCTATTCAGGGCTTCTTCCAATACCTTTCGCCTACCTTGTAGAGCAGCAAGTGCCTGGGCAAGCATCGCCCGCTGACGATGTAATTCATCGTGAAGATTTTTGAGGTTGGCGTTGAGCTCTTTAGTCGTCTCCTCTACTTCCTTGTACTTAGCAGTGAACTTTGCCTGCAGCGCGTTAAGTTTCAGTCTCAAACTCACTATTGAGGAAGCAATTTTACCCAGAGCAGGGTTGGCTTTGAGTAACTGCTCAGGGATTACAACCTGCTCTGTGGGTGGTTTGCTCAGTTGCTTATCAATTTCCGCAATCAAAGATGATAGTTCGGCACAACGGGCTTTGTTCTTGGTAATCTCCGACTGCAAGGCCGTTCTAATGCTTTGAAAACCGGTTTCGCCTATACCGTTGAGGATGTTTTGAACCAGCACGATATCACTTCCAATATGCTCGGCAACGTACTTTTCGAGTTCTTTCTCAGCTGCTTCAAGGTGCGCCTTTGCGATGGCACTTTTTCTATCCAGCACATATAGTTCTCTTCCCTTGGTTTCAGCAGTTTGGACTTCTCTGCGACGATACTGATAGGCTTCCAGGAGACACTTTGCGAACTCTTGCGCTCGCTTGGCAGCAAGTTCTCTGCTATCAACTTCCAATTCTGCCGCCAGCGATCTCTCCTCAGGCCAATCGACATACACCTTGAAGGTCTTGGTGAAAGTTGCCCCGACGCCGCCCGGCGTCCTCACCCGAACGTGCTTGCTAACTTCGGAAAGTCGCTTGACATTCGAAGCAATAAAATCTGAAATCTGTTTATCGGTGTACCATTGCTTTCCTTCCGGTGGTTTGATGCCGTCCATCTTCATCAATGCTGATGCCAATACATACTGGCTGGTAATCAACTCCCGCTGGGTAGCTATGAACAGACTCAGTCTATCCCTCATGGTGGTCGGGCTCTCCAGCGAGGAAATCCTCACAGAAACCGGCTTGGCAAGCAGCATAATCTTCGAACGGTATCGCCACGGCCCCATGTAGGTTGCGATAATAACCCCACCTACAACTACCACAAGAATCAAAAGGATTCCCACACAATGCGAAAATAGAACCCGCATCACTTCACGAAGCGTTCGTTTAGAATTGGCCAATGCCATGGTTCACCTCATCATAAGAATTGTTTTTCAAAATCCTTACGGCAACCAATTAACTGTTTCAGAAGCACTATATCCCACAGCCGCGCTGCTGGTAAATCCTCCCACAGCACGGATACCTCTTGTCCAAACGTACTCTATATAATCAGCTCGTTTGGCAATATCGCTGGTAGGAACATAAACGATATCGCCATCTTCAAGCCAGATATCATAACGATACTTGCTCATATCGCACCTTACCGGCTTACCCAGCAATTTCTTTCGATTCTCTAACAACTGATAAACATTGACAATCGCTGCTGAGGGGGCAGGTAAATGACGGCGACGAATAAGCAATACCTGGCTGAGTTCTGCTCGAGCCGGTTTATAACTTCCCGCCTGGGCAATTGCCTGAAGCAAGGTCAATTCGTGCTTCGCCTTCAACACGCCGGGCTTGTGAACTTCACCAAAGACATACACGCTCATCGGTGCAACACTTTGAACGTTGACCGTTACCTCCAGTTCATCAAAACCCAGGGCAGCATAGGCATCGTTTAGGTCCTGGTGCAATTCTTCAATTGTCTTACCCGCTGCTCGCATACTCACAATAAATGGAATAGAAATCGTTCCGTCAGGAGTAACAGGGACTAATCGGCTCTGTCCTCGTGGAGCAGTGGTAATGGCCTGCTTTAGTTCGGCAATCTTTACGTTCGATTTTTTGAAACTAACCGTTATTTTCGGATCCTTTATATATTGTGAATATCGCTGCAGCAACTCCTGCTCCAGCTGTTCTATGGTCTTATTGTATGCATATACCCTCCCTATCAAGTCTAAATTGATGTATCCATCAGATTGAACCTGTTCGACTTGATTGAGAGATGGCTTATATGGAAAGCGAATTATTATGATATCCTGAATCATGATTCGATAGGAAGATGTCTTCCTGTGTCGAACGTGGTATATCACTTCCAGGTGGTCCCCCTCACGTATTCGGTAATCCCTCCTAATAATGTGCGCGACGGGTACTTCTGCCACTGGCCAACTCGCTCGGAAAAACTCCGGTGGAATGGATGGCTTATCCTCCGGCTTTGGCTGGCATCCCGTAAAAGCCAATAACACTATAATGACGCATCCGGTTAACACTACCATTGACCTTTTAATCATAATTTCACCTCACCGGTGTAATAAAAGCATCCGAGACAATTCTCCTAACCCTGTGAAGTTCTCTTTGTGCCTTATTGTAGAACTTGTAGGAACCAATATACACCACATACAACAGTTTTCCATCCTTTAAATCGACATCCATCCGAGCTGGCAAACCTTTTTGGCGAAGCTTTCTTTCCAGAAATCTGGCTGTCTCAATTCGGCTAAGCGCCCCTGCCTGCACTGCCCACCCCCTCGCGTGAACACGTTGAGAAGCACGTTTCGCAAAAGGGCTATCTCCAAACAGATATATAACCCTGTTGAAATAAACGTCCGCTTCTGCCCATTTGCTCTTTCTTTGCAAGATGCACCCTAACATATACATTGCCTCATCGGCTGGAGAGGCTCCCTGCGGTATAGCCTTCAAGGCTGATTTATAATGCGTCATCGCCTCATCCATCTGATTAGCCCGATAAGCCAACTCGCCCAATCGGCAGTGGGCTAAAGCAATTAAATCTTTGCGCTTCGTCAGTTCCAACGCTTTGATGAAGTCCTCCTTACCTTGCAAGGTCTTTCCAAGGCGGATTCGGGCAAGCCCTCGAATATAATAGGCCTCACCAGTTTGCTCAGCATGTGGATACATCTTGATAAATCGTGTACAGGCTTCTATGGCAGAAGGATCATCGTGTCTCCTGAATGCCTTATCGGCTGCCTGAAGATATCTTCGCCCCTCGGCACTGATCTTCGGATTACAACCGATTATCATCGAAAGGACAGATACAACAACTACCCCGATGATACTGATACGCATTAACATCGCTCCCTGAAACAGGTTGTTATCGTAGCAACAATTGTACTCAAACGTAAACTTATTACTACTTTTTTCGTCAATCGTTGCATAAAACCTTGAAACTATCATAAGAAAGATTTGCCCAGATGAGTCACCGATAATACGACCGGATAACTTCAGCCACTGATTAAAATACAGAACCTCATTACATTTTCCAGAATTAATCTTCTAATCCTGTTTCTTTTCTCAACCGAGATACCTCTCGCTCATTAAGAAAGCGATAATTCCCGATCTTTATTCCCCTGTCGGTTATACTTCCGATAGCACAACGATGCAGGCGGACAACCTTATGACCAAGGCGAGCAAGCATTCGACGAATTTCACGATTTCGTCCTTCAGCCATCCGCACCTCCAGCAGGGTTTCCTTGTTGCCAGCATGCAAAATCTTCACTGCCGATGCCTTTGCTCGTACTGCACCGGTGCGGCTTACCTTCGCCTTGCCTCTTGCTAAAAATATACCCTTCCGCAGGGAAAGCAACTGCTCTGTGGTGATTCGCCCTTCAACGCGAACAATGTAAGTTTTTACCAATCCATACCGTGGATGCGTCAACCGCTCAGTCAATTCCCCATCGTTGGTAAGGATGATAAGTCCTGTACTGTCAGCATCAAGCCGACCTGCACAGTAAAGCCGCTTGTCAATCGCACCGACTAAGTCTATCGCCCGTGGTCTTCCTGCGCCTGTTTCGTCTCTTTGGGTACAGATAACACCTCGAGGTTTATTCAGCAGGATATATACCTTCTTTTCAGGCTTTTTTCGAACTACCTGACCATCTAAACGAATCTCATCAGACTCACTTACCAGGCAAGGTAATTTCTTGACTACTTTACCATTCACAGTAATTCGCCCTTCGCGAACCATCTGCTCGATCTTTCGGCGTGATGCTATCCCCGCTGCTGAAAGCAACTTCTGTATTCGAACCTTTCTCGAACTGGACTTATCCTCCGCCATATCTGATTAGTCATCAGCACCTTATTAATTAGATTAGTTAGATTGAGGAATCGTAATCTCCAGGAACGTCATTTCTTCAGTGACCGATAGCATAAGTTTCCTTGCCGATGCGGGTATAAGGAGCGTATCGCCGGGGTTGATTGAAACATCGCTGTGAATCCCGTCGGTGATGATTTTGCCCCTTCCTGAAAGCGTCATCCATGCTCGACAATTGCCGATTGATAATTCTTGCTGTTCAACAGGAGGAAAGTTTACCTTGCGGACGATGAAATACTCGGTTTTTACCAGAATATCGCCTTCTGCTCCGGGCGGATTGGCTGGTAGTGCGTCAAAATGGATACACATAAGCGCCTCGGCTATGTGAATTTCCCGTCCCCTTCCCCAATCGCTTACTCGATAGGTAGTGTATGATGGCGTTTGAATCTCTGCTACCACCACCCCTGGACCCAGGGCGTGAAGGGTGCCTGCTGGCAAGTAATGAAAATCACCCGCAGATACATCGTATCGTTGAAGCAAAGCCTTGAGGGCTTCGGGATTATCATCATGTTCGGAAATAGCATTGCGAAAGTCCTGCTCGGTAATACCTGGTTTTAGACCCTTATAAATGTATCCATTACGACTTTCTACGATGTACCAGCATTCAGTCTTGGCTTTTGCCGGTGGACCTAACTTGGCAGCGGCATCAGCATCGGGATGAACCTGCAGGGAAAGGATGTCATTAGCATCCAGAAATTTCAGCAATAAAGGAAATCTACCATTGTCAAGATTTACCCCCTCGCCAAGAATCGCTTCAGCATCCTCCTCAACCAACTCATGAATACTTTTACTTGCCAATGGACCATTATCAATAATGGATACGCCTTCGGGCAAATCGGCAAGTTCCCAACTTTCGCCAACCATAATCCCTTCGGGCAACTTTCTGCCAAATAATCTCTCCAATGCCCTTCCACCCCATATTTTTTCCTTGTAAATGGGCTTAAACTTATATGGGTATACTTCCATCTGCCACTCTCCTGTTCATACAAGAAGGATGCATTTAACCGTAACTTTTGAAATGCTTTTTATCATTGTAATCCGATGAAATCTCCTTATCTTGGTAAAATGCAGAAAAAGATGGTAATAAAATGGATGAATGGATACAATTCTAATTATCCGATTTACAAAAAAGTTAGAACATGCAAGGAGTTTATCTATGGATAACGAACAGGCAAAACCGATCGTTAGTTTTGAGGAGTTTGAAAAACTCGACATCCGCGTGGCAAAAGTCTTGGCAGTGCATGATCATCCTAATGCAGATAAGTTGATTATCCTCGATATCGACCTCGGCAACGAACAGCGGCAAATAGTGGCAGGGCTCAAACCGTATTGCGAACCACAATCACTCGTGGGCAAAGACATCGTGGTAGTAACAAACCTTCAGCCAAGAAAGGTAAGAGGTGTCGAATCCAACGGTATGCTATTAGCAGCATCATATATTCAAGACGACCAGCGAAAAATCGTTATCCTTACCACCGACGAACCCGTCAAGCCGGGTGCTCAGGTTTGCTAAACTTACCTAAGCATTCTGTTACCATCACAATCAAAGATGGGTAAATTTTTCTAAATTTCCACCCAGAAGTGGGGAATATTACCCAACTTGCTCATAAAGTCTATTATATATGAAAATCATTGAAAATTATATCTCTTTATACCAGCGAAAGTTATACTCCTTTTGCTAAAGGTTGCATTTCTTTGGCACGCCTGATGCAGTATGGAGGGGTGAAGGGTGTGCAAATTAGTAAGGCAGCTGCCTTATTTGACAAACGGGCGCACCAAAGGGAGGGGCGCAAAGGAAGTGCTTCAGGCGCCCAACGTTTTCCAGACCTGCTTTGTCAGGTCTGGATAGAGTGAGGGCCGGTTGGAAGGGCGAGGATTCCGCCGGCCCTCCTCGCTTATAATAAACACACCGATCATTACACTGGATACAAACCCTCCAGGCCGTTGATTGATACTCTTCGTCAAACACATCTCTTCACATTTTTAGAAATCAGCATTGTACTGAAATCATTTCTGCGGTATTGATATTGTCAGAAAACTCATATGTCATATTTTGAATCGAGGGTTGCTGAGATGGAAATATCGAAAGAGAATCGGGAACTACTATTGAAACTCGCGCGCCAGGCAGTAAAGGCACAGGTAACCGGCTCTGCCCCACCAACTCCACCTGAACCAACTGGCGAATTAGCCAAGAAAAGGGGATGTTTTGTGACGTTGACGAATCGAGGTCAACTCCGTGGTTGTATTGGTACGTTCCAAGCCAACAAGCCCATCGTCGAGCAGGTTATCGAGATGGCAGGTGCTGCTGCTCGCGACCCACGATTCGTTTACGACCCCATCACGCCTGAGGAAGTCGATGCTCTCACCATCCAGATTTCCGTATTGAGCGAACTTCAGCCGATAGAAAATCCCCTCGATTTCGAACTCGGCGTGCATGGGATTTATGTTGTCCGCGGGGCTGCCAGCGGCTGCTTCTTACCTGAAGTAGCAACGGAAACTGGCTGGAGCAAGGAAGAGTTCCTATCGCAATGCTGTGCAGGTAAAGCCGGTCTATCGCCCGATGCCTGGCGGGATGGTCAAACGAAAGTGTATATCTTCACTACTGAGAAATTCTCCGATGAACCTAAAAGCAATTAAACGAACGTTTTCTCCAGCAAAGTTACCTAACAAACTAATTTTACAATGAAAGTCAACGGGAAAGACTATCGTACGGTATGGTTGGAAGAATCAGCCGTGATGGTTATCAATCAACGGCTGCTGCCACACAAGTTCGAAATCAAGGCGTTATCAAATCATATTGAAACCGCTGAGGCAATTCGTGATATGACTGTTCGAGGAGCCGGTGCCATCGGAGCAGCCGCTGGTTATGGAATGGCACAGGTCTTCCTCGAGGCTCCTTCTGAAGAACCGAGTCGCTCGGAATACATCCAGCAGGGGTATGAGCGATTGAAAAACACCCGCCCCACTGCAAAGGATTTATTCTATGCCATCGAACGAGTCAAACAGGCAGGCCTGGCTGGGTCAGCCCGTGATGCCGTCGCTGAAGCTGAAAGGATTGCTGACAATTATATCCGCGCTGCTGAACTTATTGGGAAATATGGTGCCGAGCTAATTTCCGACGGGATGACCATTCTGACGCACTGCAATGCCGGCTGGCTGGCATTCGTGGACTGGGGATCAGCCCTTGCGCCAATCTACTTTGCCCACCGTGCAGGTAAGAAGGTCTCCGTGATTGTGGACGAGACCCGTCCTCGCTGCCAGGGTGCCAGATTAACTGCCTGGGAACTCCAGGCTGAGGGTATTGCCGTCAAAATTATCGCCGACAATGCAGCCGGTTTTTTGATGCGTCGGGGACAAATCGACATTGTAATAACCGGTGCAGACCGCATCGCTGCTAACGGTGATGTTGCAAACAAGATTGGTACTTATGAAAAAGCCCTTTGCGCCAAAGCCAACGGCGTACCATTTTACATAGCAGCACCGGCTTCAACGTTCGATCTGGACTGCGCCAACGGCTGGGACATCCCTATCGAACAACGCAATGATGATGAAGTGCTATACGCTAACGGATTATCTGATTCAGGACAGATTACCCGCGTCAGATTAGCCCCGCAGGGCGTCGGGGCAATCAATCTTGCCTTCGATGTTACCCCTGCTGAACTGATTGATGGAATTATCACCGAATACGGCATCATCAAACCCACGCCAGACCAAATTGCACAGATTATGAACGAGAGAAAATAATTTATCCTCAACGAATATCCGCTTTGTAATTTCCTCCCCTCAGGCCTGACGACAGAAATAAGCACATCGCAACATGTGCCCCTCACCTGTGCAACAAGTTGGAATAATTCTTACTACTGAGCCGGTTTTTCCAGCTCGGCTGCTACCTCATCGGGAATGTCAAGATTTGAAAAGACTTTTTGCACGTCGTCATGATCTTCAAGCGTCTCGACCAGCGAGATAACTTGCCTTGCCTTATCGGGGGCGAGAGACACAGTATTATTTGGAACCATGGTAATCTCTGCCTGAATTAACTCGATCCCCTTTTCCGTCAATACATCCTTGACCTTTGTAAAGTCCGATACTTGAGAGGTGATTTCATAAACGTCGCCTTCTTTCCTTACGTCATCAGCACCCGCATCGAGGCAGATTTCGATAAGTTCGTCCTCGCTGATTGCATCAGCAGGTACGGTGAATATTCCTTTCTGTGTGAACATCCATGCAACGCAATTGGTGCTGCCGAGTTGTCCGCCTGCCCGTTCGAATATCTTGCGGAGTTCCGGTGCGGTGCGATTCCGATTGTCCGTAAGACACTCAACCATTATCGCCACTCCGCCAGGCCCGTATCCCTCATATATGATATGCTCGTGATTTGTCGAACCGACCTCACCGATACCCTTCTTGATAGCGTTTTCGATGGTGTCCTTGGGCATGTTTGCTGCACGGGCTTCTTCAATAGCATAGCGGAGTTGAAGGTTATCGGCAGGATTGCCACCGCCGGTTCTGGCGGCGACGATAATTTTCCGTGCCAATTTCGACCAGATCTGACCCTTCTTAGCGTCGGAACTTGCCTTTGCTCGTTTAATCTTTGCCCAATGTGAATGACCTGCCATCTTCTCCTCTTTCCTCAATACTCATATTCTAACGCTGATACGACAAAATGGAAACTCCTTTTCCTAAAGGTGCTACCTTTGGCCTACCTGCTCGTACTGCAGCAGCAATCTTGGCAGGTGTGGCTGAAAGCAGCATCTTAATCATCTGTTCATCTTCTTCTGCCTTATTCTTTTGCTTCCTGGCTGATTCCACTGCCATTGTCCATAGCTGTACTGCTGGTATCTTCAACCCAAGACGCCAATATGTATCACCAGCATGGTCAAGTATTATCGGGGGTAGTTCCTGGAAATCATTAGATCGCAAGATACGATCAAAAATCCTCTTGGCTTTAGTAAATTGACCTTTCTTATAAAGCACCCAGCCGTAGCTGTCCAGGATGGCTACATTGTTGGGTCTGGCAGATAATGCCTTCAAAATCATAGATTCAGCCTTATCGAGATTCACCCCCTTATCTGCCCAGGTATAGCCTAAGTCATTGTTGATACCCGGATCGTCGGGAGCAAGTTTGTAGATCTTTCTGGATATCTCAACGACCTTATCTGACTTACCCATTCTGCTATAAACATACTTCAATAACGTAAGCGGTTCAATTCTCTTAGGATACCGATTAGCCAATCGTCTGGCTTGAATTAATGCCTCATTATCTTTACCAGCCTCTATCAAAACATCAATAACAGAGGAAGCAGCAGAAAATAGCACCTTTATTTTCTTCTCGTCTAACCTGGTGTTTTCATATCGTTTGACCCATCGTTTAGCAAGTTTTAGAGCATCGTCATACCTTTTCTGCTCGGTCAATGCTGTAATCATCGCGAGGTAGTATTCGTCCACAAATTTGGGATTATTCTGGATACAATCCTCGCCGAACTTGATGAGCTGGTCGAAATGTTTCTGCTTGGCAAGCAGCATTATCTTGGCAACTTGCAGGATATTGCGTCTCTCAGTACTGGCTGAAGTAATCCACTCGTCAATTAATTTCTCTGCCCGGGCGTATTGTTTTGCCTCTGCCAGAATAGCAATAAGGATATCTTCTATTTGATAATCCGTGGGTGATTTTTCTCTTAGCTGCTTTGCATATTCAACGGCCTCGGCAAACTGACCTGCCTTACCGAGGATTCTCAACTTCTCCTTTTGAAGCGAGGAAATTAACCTCTTTGCCACATCTGAGTCATACCCTGGCCCCTGCAATGACAAAATCCAGCGATCCAAAAGCCCTTTTGCCTTTTCATAATGACCTGACGATTCATATACCTTCAATGCCCCAAGGCGGAGTGTGATAAGCGCTCGCCTGCTGGTCGGGGCTGATAACCATTGCTCGACGAGCGCCTCGGCACGATCGAAGCATTTGGCATTAATAAGACTATCAAGAATTATCATGCGAAATTCGATAGCCAATGGTCCCCTTCGGGAAAATTGCTCCACCGCCGATAAAAGTTCCTTTACTCTCTTTGCCTTTACAAGGGAATCAAAATACAAAGAAACAATCCTTACGTCATAAGGTCTGCGTCGCCATAAGTTCCTCAAGAGATCAGCGGCATCGTTAAACTGCCCCTGATTCATCAGAATCTCAGCATAGAGCAAATTGGCTTGGATGTTTCGCGGGTCAACGCACAATACCTTTTTTATCTTCTCTATGGCTGGAGAGAGTATCTTCCTTGGGATACGAACGTTGCCTATCGGGTGGGGTAAGAGAAGGTCAAGTTCAGCAAGTTGCACATCAACATCGTCGGGAGCCTGGCGACGCAGCTGTTGTAGAAGATACCTTGCCTGGTAAATCCGACTGCTGGCGAGACAAAATCGATAATACAACAAACGAGCAGCAAGAGATTCGCAGCTCGATTGCATAAATCGTTGAAGCATCTGCTCTGCCTGACGTAAGCGTCGCTTCTCCTCATTCTGCTTATAGTGTGGATAAAGATACACCTCCAGCAATGCTGATGCGATCCACTCATCCTTGGGGGACAATACAAACGCCAATTGAAGATACTTCTCGGCATTCACGAAATCATTCTTCCTCATGTAAGCCTTACTGAGTATGAGTAATGAGGGGATATGGCAACCATTCCTTTGTCGAGCTTGTTGGAGATTACCGATTGCGTCCTCAATTTTCCCTCGCTCGAACTGACTTTTCCCAACTATATAAAATCGAAAACACGTATCTTTGGCTACGCGATCAATTTGCTGGAAAAGTTTATCAAGTTTGTCAAACTCACCTCGCCGAACATATATCCCCTCAAGAACTTCGTAGGCAGGTAGAAACTTTGGCCGTTCATTAATGATTTCCTGCAACAGGTTTTCTGCCCTTTCGGTCAAATCAAGCGTATCGTAAATAATTGCAGATACACACAACTGGGCTGCCTTAGCATCAGACGACTTTTGCAAACGGGCTGATGCGGCAAATTTATCAGCAAAATCTTTCGCTGCCCCTCTACGAATCATCTTAACGATACCGCTGCGAACTTTATCAACATCGAAGCGAGGACTGCTCAACATTGCAGCAAAATATCTTGCTGCCTGAGAAAATCGTCCTGCCTGAGCCTCCAATTCCGCAAGGGCTAAAACCACAGATGTATCTTCAGGAATTTCCTTGATATATCTCGATATTATTTCGGACGCCTTCTGCCTCTCGCCCAACCTGATTGACGCTCTTGCCATCGCCACTATCAAAGCATCCGCAGGTTTATCCCCCGTAGATGACGAATACTCCTGCAAGATTTTCACCGTCGAAGAGGCATCACCGGTCGCAATGCACCAAGTAGTGGCAGCACAGATTGCATTAGAGCGAGAGGGTGATTCAATTAACATCTCCATCACAATATCCTTAGCCTGATTGAGCTTATTTGCCTTGATTAGCGCCTTTACTGCGAGCAAGCCCGTATCGGGATTAGACTTATCCAGACGATATGCTCTTTCCAGTAATTCAGCTGCCTGGAGGAACTGCCCCAACTTCAATAACATCCTGCCTCGCATCAACATCAACCGTTCGGGGCTGAGGATTAACCGACGCAATTCTGGCTTATTCAGAAAGACTTTTTCGTGCTTCTTGAGTATCCGTGTAAGTCTATTGCAGCAATCAAGGGCTGCCCTATAATAACCTTGCCCCTCCAGTAAGGAGGCAAGATAATATAACACCTTGGCAGTAAAAGGGTTAGCATCAGTAGCATTGCTACATAATAATGCCTTGCGGAAACGGATAATTGCGTTATCTATCTTTCCATCTTTCAGTTCGTATCCTGCCAGTAGCATCTGCACCCAGATATGGTCAGGTGCCTTTCGAACTGATTTTTCAAGATGCATCTTTGCCTTTGCCGAATCACCCAGTGCTGCGTACGCCAAGCCCAGCTCTCTATGGATTATTGGCGAATTCGGTGCAAAACCGGCTGCCCGTTCAAGCAACTTGATAGCCTGGGCATATTGACGAGCAGCAATGTGTTTTCGAGCATCGGATACGATGGAAGATGCCCGCTCAGGTAATTTCGATGCCTCGGGAGAATCAATGGGTCGCTGCAAGGCAGGAGCAAGTTTGGAGAAAGGTATCTGAGCCTCGGATGGCAACCACAACTGTTCCTTATCAAAATCAAACGACTTCTTCTCGGTGCGAATGCCACCATAGGGAACCTGACAGGAAAGATCAGTCAACCCCATCGAGATAACAAGCAGTATGAGAACCTTCTTTGAACTCATGAGATCACCTTGTTGAGTTTGTAGGTTATAATCCCGGTGGCACCAGCACGTTTAAGACTTGGTATGAGATAACGTTCAATCTGTTCAGGCAGGACTACTTCTACTGCAACCCAGTCGGGATCGGAAAGATTTGAAATAGTCGGGCTTTTTTCAGCCGGTAGCAATTTTATGACAGCTTGGAGATCACTTTTCCGAACATTCATCTTCAGCCCGACCTTCTGGTACGCTGCAATGGCACCTTGTAATAACAATGCAATGTTCTCGATTTTCTCTCGCTTCCACTCATCCGACCATGCCTGTTTATTAGCAATCAGCCGAGGGGTGGAAACCATAATCGTATCAATGATACGCAAACCGTTTGCTCGGAGGCTCGCACCGGTCTCTGTGACATCAACAACAGCATCAACTAACCTCGCCTTTACCTCTGTAGCACCCCAACTAAACTCCACCTTAACGTCAATTCCCTTCTGTGCAAAATATTTACGGGTAATTTTGACCAGTTCGGTAGCCACTATGCCACCGGCAAGGTCTTCGGGCTTTTCATATTTTGATTCCTCCAGCACCGCCAGCACCCATCGAACCGGCTGGAGATTGCGCTTGGCATAAACCAATTCTGCAACCTCAACTACATCTGACTCGTTTTCTTCTATCCAATCCTTGCCGGTAATTCCCACGTCAACTACACCATCAGCAACATATCGACTCATCTCCTGGGCACGGAACATCACCGCTGTCATCTCAGGATCATCAATCTGGGGAAAATAGCTTCTTGAGGAAAGCGAAAGGGCAAATCCTGCTCTCTGGAATAATTCAATCGTACTCTCCCGCAACGAACCTGCTGGAATCCCTACGGTGAGCTTTTTTGCTGGAGTTTTATCAGACATACTTTAATCTCCATCTTCGATAGAAGTAGATTGCATTATTGCTTCGAATGATTACTCGAATCACTCTTGGCTTTTGGCGCTATTATTTTACTTGCTTTCTTGGCTGAACGGGCAGATTTAACCTTTGCCTCGGTAGAAGAAGATTTCTTTCGCCTTGCTGATTTTGTCTTTTTTGCTCTGGTCGGTTTTTTCGAGCCTTTAGCCCGTTTCTTCGACTTCTTCTTTGAAGTTTTTTCTTCCTTGCTCTCGTGGACAGCGGTGGGTTCCTCAGCTTCTGGTTTTTCTTCGGTTTTCTCCTCTTCGGTTTTCTCTTCTTCAGCAGCTGCTTTTTGTTCTCGTTCGGCAGCTTCCATCTCTTTACGCTGCTTTTCCCACAGCCGGTTTACCTTCCTCGCCATTTCAGAAACGTACTTACGCAAGGCTTGATGATATGTAATGGCATCGGCATGAGGAGTAATCCGCTCAAGAAAGCCCTGAAGGTCGTCTAAATCACTTGACGGATGAATATATTCACCAAGTTTCAATGCATCGAGCAGGAGATTATCCACAGGCATGGCATGTCCATCGAAACCGTATAAGGTAACGAAACTTTCTGCATATCGACCAAGACCGAGTTTTTCACGGAGAATCTTTCGTATCTCACGCTTGGGCTTATTATTGAGAAAATCTAACGAAAGATTATTCGCCCGATCAAAAATGGCTTGAAGGGTATTGACAATACTTTGCGCCTTGGAGCGTATTTCGGGATAATTCTCACCAACTACATCTATAATATCGCGTACAGGACTGACGCGGAGTTCATTAAAATCCACGTATTCTTTTTCAATCGCTAACAAGGCTGCTGGAACTTTTCGCGGATCAACATTTTCTTCAAGGATACCTCTGATAATCAGCTCAATCTTATCGTCCACCTGGGGTGCAGAAACACCAGCAGATTTTTCCTTCACAAGCTGCCTAATTTTCTTTGCGTAATGCTCACTGTTTTTCATTCGGCATAATCCGTATCAAATGCTATTACTCGGTATCACCTTCATTGGAAACGTGTTGATTAGATTTATCTTCGAGTTCACTCATAGCCTTGCTGATTGCCTGCAACGTACCGAGTACTTCCTTGAAATGAGTATCAGCGAGGAATTCCAGTCGGGGGATTTGCCGTAGTCGAACTCGTTCTTTCACCATTGCCTTGATACATCCCGCTGCTCCACGTAAGGCGTTCAGTCCAGCTCGCTGTTCAGTCTCATCGCCGAGGATTGAAACATAAACCTTTGCGCGGAGCAAATCCTCCCCTACCTCTACATGCGTAATGGTAGTTCGGGCTGAATCAATGCGTGGATCAGCCAATTTTTCAATCACAACTTCTCCAATAGCACGGAGAAGAAGTTTTCCAACTCGTTCGGTTCTACGGCTCATTGGTACACTTGTTTATATTTATATAATCTCCACCGAATAATCTATCAGCGTCCATGCTCGATTTGCGTGGGCTAAATCAACAACTTTATCTAATGCACCTTTGATATATCTACCATCGGAACCTACCATCGCGACAGCCAAAACCGCCTGGCGAATATTATCAACGTGATCAACCTCAGCTACTGATACATTCCAGTGACGACTAAGGCGGTCTTTAAAACTTTTTACTACTCTACGCTTATCTTTAAGGTTCATCGCTTCTGCGATTCTGACCTCAAGATGCAACAACCCGACCCTGGTAGCCATGGGAACTACCCCGCTCCAACCGGCTTACCTGCCTGAACTCCACTACTATCGCTTTGTCCCGACGTTGTGGTGGATGATTCTTCTACCGTTTGGTATGCTTCTATTACATCTCCGATTTTAACATCGTTGAAATCGGCAATCCTTATTCCGCATTCCATACCGGCCCGGGCTTCACGTATATCCTCTTTATAATGCCTCAAACTCGCCAGGGTTCTATTGTCAACGACAACAACTCCATCACGAACAACCCTTACCGTAGCGTTACGAGCAATCACACCGTCGGTAACATAACAACCTGCTACATTCCCGATGCGCGAAATCTTGAATACCTCACGTACCTCTGCCCGTCCGAGAATCTCTTCACGGATAGTCGGAGCCATCATTCCTTTCACCGCCTTTTCAAGATCCTCCAGCAATGCGCAGATGACTCGATAGGTACGTATCTCTACACCCTTGCTTTCAGCCAGGGAAGCAGCACGATTGCTTGGCACCACCCTGAAACCAAGAACAATTCCCTCAGATGCCTCAGCCAGGAGGACATCGCTTTCAGTTATTGCCCCCACACCTGAGTGCAGAATCTTTATATTCACCTTGTCGCTCTTAATCTTTTCGATGCTTTCAAGAAGGGCCTCGAGCGTACCTTGAACATCGGCTTTAACCACAAGTTTCAACTCAAAGGTCTCTTCTGATTCAATC
>JAGHBS010000275.1 GCA_021160865.1 Planctomycetota bacterium
CTTTCTGGGCTTACCGAACTTGAATATTTTCGGCGGATCGCATCGCGCGGTGATGAGCATGACGCTTTACGTAGTCGATGTAGAAAGCGGGGAAATTATCTGCAGTAAAAGTATCGAAAAATCCGTCAGGGCGTCGGACACATCGGTAAAGGTTTTTTATAAAGATGTTGCCTTCGGTGGAAGCATTTTTTACCGCACGCCGCTGGGACGAGCAACCGCTGCCGTTATCGACAAAGCCGTCAAACAGATTACCGCCGCCATTGCAAATCAGCCATGGAAACCGAAAATCGCATTGGTAAAGGATAATCAGGTTATTATCAACGGTGGAGCCGATAGGAAAGTTAGACCCGGATACCTCTACGAGGTCTTCGAGCCTGGACCTGCCATCATTGACCCGGACAGCGGTGATTGCCTCGGATATCAGCCTGGAAGGATAATCGGGCGTATCGAAGTAATCCGCGTTCACAAAAGGTACAGCGAAGCAGCAATCGTTCTGGGTAAGCCCGAGCAATTTAAAGCCGGCCAGCATTGCAGATTCGTCGAAAAGACATCATCGAGGTAATCCTCCGTCAGACAAATCCGAGAAATCGTCTCAACTATTCATTCAGCAATAACCTTCATACAGGCTGCGTTTGTTCATATAATCTTCAATAAGCACGAATGATGAGAATTGCTTTCACAATACTGTTGATTGGCTCAATAACGGGTTTTGAAATCCAGGAAGATAAGCCCGTTGCAACTAAGCCCGCTACCGGTGCGATAACCGGACGGATCACCCCTGTCAACAGGGTTGCACAGATATATGCAATTAGCAGGGTAACGGGCAAACGATATAGCCCGACACGCTTCGACCGTAAAAGTGGAAAGTTCCGCTTTGATAATCTACCCGGCGATGCAAGTTATGACATTGCAATTATCACCAACAAGGGCGAGCGCATCGAAGGGATAGATTTATCATGGTTTGAAGCCAGATTGATGAGGCTTGCAAAAATTCGTAGAAAGCAGCTTGGCTTACCGCCCGAACCGAAGCGTAAATTCACCCGCACCGACGCTGATGAACTGCTCCGATACGTAAAAGACTTGGAGGACTTCATGGACACCCGCCGGGTAATCTACCTCAAAAGCGATGGTACAAGGGCAACGATGCTTGTCGAGGTGATGCGAACCAAGCCCTTCCATTCACAAAAAGGCGATGAAATCATCTGGCGGATGGAACTGTGGTACTTTCGCTTCCGCTACGGCGGCTGGGAAAGAGTCGCTAATGTCCACCGAGTACTTGAACGCCAACGAATAAGCCGTAGCCGTTGGCAAAAAATCACGCTGGTCTATTATCCGGAGTTGAGCGTCTATATTGATCAAAATGGAAATTCAAAAGCAGTCAACTTCATAATCCCCGACCGCTTCGATCCTGCCCGCGGGCGGTTAGCAGGAACTAAACCCACTCAGAAAACCAAACCCATCATCATCGGATTGGCACAGCCGGAAACTACCGCGCATCCAACAAAGTCGTCGAAGCCCCGAACATCAACAACTTCATCAGTCCAACCCTGCCGGTAAAAATACCGTCTCGCCGGTTAAACAAATCAACCCGTGCAGGGATTTAGCGCATCTGGCACTAAAATTTTTAATCAGCCCCCTCCTCCTTATCAGCCTGATAAATATAGATTTCTCCAAAGGGCTGGGGCTGCTCGATGTAAATCTCACCTCTTTTGGCCAATTCCAGTAATGCAAGGAACAAGCCCACCAATTCTGAACGGCTTGTACGACCTTGAAAAATCTGGCTAAAGGTCATCTCGCCCTGTCGTTTGAGTAAGTCCATGATGTCAGCCATGTGCAGTTCGATGGGTGTATCATCGTAGATTATCTCCGTTTCGGTTTGGGTGATATTCTGTCCGATAGAGTCCATAAGCCTGATAAAGGCACCGAGCAAATCCCAAATCTGAACTTCCTCAATTTCGATATCCTCTTTGTTATCTTGATTGTCGGCAATCTCTGCTGGCCGACGTGGAAAACGCAATGATTGTGCCTCAGCAGCACGACGAAGATTATCAGCAGCATCCTTGAAGGCTTTATATTGCAATAACTGGCGGACAAGTTCAGTACGGGGGTCAGCAATTTCTATATCATCGTCGTCAACCTGCTGGGGCAGAAGCATGCGAGACTTTATCTCCATCAACGTCGCAGCCATTACGAGAAACTCACCTGCTATATCAGGATTAATCATCTTGAGCGTGTCGACGTAAGCGCAGTATTGCTCGGTAATCCTTGCGATGGGAATATCATGAATATCTATCTCCTCCCGACGAATCAGGTAAAGAAGCAGGTCCAGCGGGCCATTATAAATATCAAGATTAACGCGATAATCGGTCATTTTAGTAAGTCAATTGACCTATCGATTTGTCAAGATACCACAAGCGTTTCGCACGCGAGTTATTGTTTCTTCAGCGACCTGTCGGGCTTTTCGACCACCTTCGCGAAGGACATCGCGAACGAAATCTTTATCCTTCTCTAACTGGATGTATTTTTCACGTGCAGGGGCGAATTTCTCGTTTATCAATTCTGCCAGCCGAGCCTTGGCCTGCCCGTAACCATACCCGCCTGAGCGGTATTTTTGAGCAATCTCCTCAACCTCAGCAGGTTCGGCAAGCAATTTTAGTAACGCAAAGACCGTGCATTTTTCAGGGTCCTTGGGAGCATCCAAGGGGGTCGAATCGGTAACTATCTGCGAGCATCGCTTCTTGGTAGATGAATCGCTCTGAAAAATCTCGATGGTGTTGTTATAACTCTTCGACATCTTTTGCCCATCGATACCGGGCACCACCGCCATTTCAGGAATAATATAAGGTTCGGGAATGGTAAACGTCTCGCCGTATGCCATGTTGAATTTAATCGCAAGGTCGCGGGTCATCTCAAGATGTTGCTTTTGATCGGCACCGACGGGAACTACTTCCGAATTGTAAATGAGAATATCAGCTGCCTGGAGAACGGGATAATCGAAAAGCCCCATATTGGCAGGTAATCCCTTGGCAACCTTATCCTTATAGCTGGTACCTTTTTCCATCATACTTACAGGACAAAGACAATTGAGAATCCAGGTAAGTTCGGTTACCTGTGGTACATCAGATTGAAGGAAGAAAACGCTCCTCTCCGGATCAATTCCCAATGCAAGATAGCCAGTTGCAACGTGAAGAGTGGCTTTTTCTAACTCTTCTTTATCCCGCGTGCTGGTAAGGGCGTGTAAGTTGGCTACGAAATAAAAGCATTCATTGCCCTTTTCTTGAAGTTCGAGGTACTGTCTGATTGCACCGAAGTAATTACCCAAGTGCAACCTACCTGAAGGTTGAATTCCCGAAAGCACACGCATCAGACCTATCTCCTTATCTCCATCGCAATTTGCCTGTAAAAATCTATTCATCTCGGTAAGGTCATGTCAAGCCAACTTACCCTACCACAACCGGTAAGGTCTGTAATGTTCGAAGGCGCTGTCGAAAAGTACCTCTGCCCTTGTACCGAGTAAGGCCGATATGCATGGCCGGATTACACCATTGAGGAATAATCTGATAGGATTTATCATCGGCATCTTTAGTACCGCTTCAGACAACCATGGAAGTAAAATTAACACCAGCAACAATACCCTTCCATACCGTAATTGAAACTCCATAAACCCTTGCCTCTTATGCCAGGGCAGTAATTCTCGAACAACATGATGACCATCCAGCGGAAAAAGCGGTATCAAATTAAAGGCTATCAATGCAACATTGATTATCATCGTAAATGATAGCATGAAGACGATAATTCCAATGGGGCTAGCTCCTGATTGCGGATCGGGGTCGACTTCCACTCTCAACACTGCCATTATATTGATTAGCCCGGCTGATATCAGCAGCAAAAGGAGATTCATAGCAACGCCTGCAAGGGATACGACAATCTGACCAAGCCGGCGGGGATGAAGGTTGTTTGGGTTTATCGGTACCGGTTTAGCCCAGCCGAAGGGACCGAACAACAAGCAAAGCGTGCCGATAAGATCGAGATGCGCTAGTGGATTTAGCGTCACCCTGCCCATAAGTCTGGCGGTATTGTCCCCAAATGCCATTGCTGCCCGTGCATGGCCATACTCATGGAGCGTCAGGCTCAATAGCACCGGTATTGCAATCAATCCAATTCCATATAGCATCGAAGGATTCATACATACCTTATTACTTGACC
>JAGHBS010000003.1 GCA_021160865.1 Planctomycetota bacterium
AACTTCACCGTCAACCTTTTTAATGTAAGCGATATCATCGCCGACAATTGATTCACCGGGTAGCATTGCTGTGGAGGTCTTTCCGCAGGCAGATGGAAATGCACCGGCGAAATAGGTCTTTCGTCCGTTTGGCCCATGGACGCCCATCAAGAACATATGTTCACAAAGCCAGCCTTCTTTATCGGCTTTGCGAATGGCTAATCGAAGGGCTAACTTCTTTAGCCCGATGGTATTGCCTGCGTACTGCGTATTGACCGAATAGACCGTATTAGTGACGATGTCGATATAAATCCTTCGTTTATCGATATCGAGCGAGGTCATATTCTCGCTGAGTCTGCCGGCACTGTGGAGGAAGCGGAAGAAATCCTCGCTGTCACCGATTTTCCTGAATTGCTCATAGCCATGGCGGTAAAGTAAATCCTCGCTGTGGGCAACGTATGAAGAATCGGTAATCTGTACGCAGGGTATGCTGAAGACAGAATTGGTCGGACCGAGACAGAAAAACCTGACGAGCATCGTCTTACCTGCCATCGAGCCTTTGAAGTATTCGAAGATTTCCTCAAGTCCTTCCTTTCGTGGGACGCTGTTGATTCGCTTATCGAGTTCTACGCCTTCAGGCAGGAGGTAGGCGGTGTTTTTGACGTCCCGTGCCTGATCATAGTAGCCATCGTAATGGACGGTGTGTCCTTCCATCGCCAGCGGCTTTTCTTCGCCCAAATCCAGTGCCAGCTGACGAATGTACGCAATGTCTTTGGCATCATCAGTGCTTACGAATACCTTGGCAGGCTTACACAATTCGATGGCATCAGCAACGAAGCGATGCATAGCAGGGTTTTTCAGTGCGGTCAATTTGGCGAGATTGGCCTCGTCCAAGTGGTCTTTCAGTATTTGCATGTAATCGTTTTCGTTGCTCATAATTACCTCTCATGGTTTCTAAAATAAGTGTTAGATTTACCGGAGTACGGGAGGAAACTATATAATGCCTCCTTATCGTTGTCAAACATTAGCAGGTGAAGTAAAGATATTTATTCGATGCGCTTCACGATGAACTTTCGTGTCGTTAGGTCGGTGGGGATTATTTCGATTTGCCAATATGGCTTAGGTAGCGCATCGTCAGCCTTATCTGCCCATTCGATTACAACAATTCCATCATCAAGCATTTCTTCCAGGCCAAGATGTTCAATCTCAGCGGCGGCATCGTTGAGGCGATAAAGATCGACGTGGTAAAGACGGATTTTCCCTTCATATTGCCTAACTAATACGAACGTGGGAGAGCAAACGATCCTATCGTCAGCAACACCAAGCCCACGGGCTAATCCTCGCACAAAGACGGTCTTACCTGAGCCAAGTTGCCCCGTCAGAGCGACACAATCGCCCTGATTTAGCCTTTTTGCGAACCGCTCTGCCAGTGCGATTGTCTCGTCCTGGCTGGTCGTCGTGATTTCCTCGACAATCATAGCTGAACGCGCAACCTGTTCATGTCTTTACGTTTCGTGCTGCCAGCCGGTTGGAGGCAGGTCTTCAGCAACGCCATCATGTATTATTTCTATTCCCTTTCTATCTACAATGGTACCGATTTTAGAGACACCTACAGCAAGGGGTTGATCTTTTATGAGTCGCTCTGCCTGCTCGGCTGGCAAGGTGAAGAGCAATTCATAATCTTCACCGTCGAATAGGGCTGACTTGAGTGGATTATCGCTTTGGAAGGCATCGTGATGAATTGGGATATCCTCTGCAAATATTTTTGCCCCGACGTTGCTTTCTTCGACGATATGATTCAAATCGGCTGCCAGTCCGTCGGAAATATCAATCATTGCAGTAATGTGAAATTCCTTAGCCAGTATGCGTGCTTCCCGAACTCGTGGGGTGAATTCGATATGCCGATTGGTTTTCCATGCTGCACCGAGTTTTCCTGTGATACAGATGGTATCGCCGAGATTGGCACCACTCCGTAGGATCGGTTCAATGCCGTCGGCCTTGCCGATGACGCTAACGGTGATCGCCAGATTGCCTGAGGATTTTTTCCAGGCAGCCACATCGCCACCAATGAGGGGGCAATTGAATTGATTAGCCACGCTTAAAAGACCATGATGAATTTGCTCAGCATCACCCTGAGAGAATCCCGTCGGGGTTGCTATCGTCGCTATCATCGCAACAGGTACCCCTGCCATTGCAGCAATATCGGAAATTCCCCTGGCAGCAGCCTTTCGACCAGCAGCAAACGGCCCGTGTTGCGATAACGATAAATGTACGCCATCAAGTACCTGATCAGTGGTGATGAGGATTTTCTCGCCGGCAATGTTCAGCACGGCACAATCGTCGCCAGGCCCGACGAGGACAATGCTTGGATCGAACTTGCCTTGCTGGTAAATCCACTTGATAAAGTCAAGCTCGCGCATTTTTGGCACTTCCGTCATGCTGGAGGGTTAATCGCTCTTGAGTCGCTTTTTCCAGAAGTTCAATTGCTTGCGGAGTTGTCTTTTTCCGCCGGCGCCGGCAGTTTTGTAATGCTTGACGACGTTTTCAGCACCGAGGTAATTATAGACATCAGGTTCGATTTTATCGCACGATGCCTGTAAGACCACAAAGGGCAATTCGGCGAGGGTATGGCCGGTTCGGGTAGCATTGGCGACCAGTTCGCCTACTATCTGATGAGCAGTGCGGAACGGTACGCCTTTGCCAACAAGATATTCCGCAAGACTCGTTGCATCGAGAAAGCCAGCATCAAGCCCCGCTCTAATCCGATCAGGCTGAAACTTTGCCGTCGATACTATCTTCTCAGCCACATTCAAGGCTATCTTCATGGACGAAACAATCGGAAATGCAAACCGCTTGTCGTCCTGCAGGTCCCGATTGTACCCCGACGGTAATGACTTCATCATCACGAGCAAGCCTACCAGACTGCTGATTGCTGAAGCACTCTTGGCACGGATGAGTTCCAGCGTATCGGCGTTTTTCTTCTGCGGCATCATCGAACTGGAGGTGCAGACCGAGTCGTCCAACTCGATAAAGCCGAACTCCGTGGTGGAAAAGATAATCCAGTCTTCTGCCCATCGCGATAAATGCACGCCAAGCAGCGATAAATCAAAGCATAGCTCAGCAAGAAAATCTCTATCGGAAACTGCATCGATACTGTTTCGGGCGATTTTGGAAAATCCCAGCAACTCTGCAACACGCTTTCTATCAAGCTGGATGGAACTGCCCGCTATTGCCCCGGAACCAAGCGGACAGACATCGATACGCTTTCGACAATCGGCTAATCGGGCGACGTCGCGATCGAGCATCTCTACATATGCCAGCAATGCATGGCCGGCAAGAATCGGCTGGGCACGCTGAAGGTGGGTATATGCCGGCATGATAATCCAGCCCTGTTCATCTGCAAGATTGACAAATGCTCGCTGAAGGTTGCCAATGAGTTCTATCAAATCGTCAACGGCGTCCCTCGCCCAAAGTCGTAAGTCCAGGGCAATCTGATCATTTCGACTTCGACCGGTATGCAACTTCTGCCCTGCCTGCCCGATCCGCTTGATAAGGGCAGTCTCGATGACCATGTGAATATCTTCCAATGCAAGGTCAAGTTTTATCTTGCCCGATTCGATATCGGTCAGAATTTTCTTTAGCCCCTTCCTGATGGCAGATAATTCGCTTCCGGTTAGAATACCAATCTCTCGAAGCATGATGGCGTGGGCAAGTGAGCCGATGATGTCGTACTTGTACAGTTCGGCATCGACGTCAAGCGACGCCAGAAGCAGCATCGTTTCTTCGTCAATTTGCCCGGAAAGCCGACGCTCCCACGACTTGACGGATTTTGAAACCTTTCCTTTCACCGAAGTTCCCCTGTAAAAAGTCGCACCTGAAAAGGTCAAAATACAATTTCCGCTCGATAAGCATACAAGATGAATGTTTATTAGTCCACCGGGAGGATTTTACCAGGCAGGTAATTGCGGCTATTTTGCGGATTTGTTCATGCCCGGGACAGGATTTGAACCTGCACCTCCCATCAGGAGACC
>JAGHBS010000258.1 GCA_021160865.1 Planctomycetota bacterium
ATATAGGATTGTCCTGATGGAGAGGATAAAGTCGGGGTAAAAAGATGTTAATAGATGATTTAGATGTTGAAATGCAGGTGCAATTTTTCCTGACCATAATTGAGTATTATTTCTCCGCTGCCATATTGCGCTTTTCCAAATGGACTTTCGAGCAGGGGATAGTCTCGCAGCTGTACCGGTTGGCCTGCGACGCTCGGCTGGATGTCCCAGCCTGTTATGAATCTGCCGATAGAGGGCGAATCATATATTATCCTGTCGTTTTCTACCTTGATGGAAGAAGAGCTAACTGCATGGACAAAGTTTTTGAAATCACCCCAATTAGCTTCTCTGCCACATTCAATCAGCCAGGTGTTCTCACGTGCATAACAGATTAGTTCTCTACCTGCGTATTGTCCGCAATCAGCTACTTTCATCCCATTCTGCGACCAGATTGCAAGGTACCCCTTCCCTTTTCGTGCGAAAACCCAGTTGCCTTTGAATAGAACCTCGTCGAACTTTTCCTGCTCGAAGAAGCAATGAGTCATCCACGTTATATCGTTTAGCCGCCAGGTTATTGCCAGGACATTGTGATACTGTACTGCTCGTGGTAGGACGGCATTTCCTGCCCAGTAATCCGGTCGAAGACCGCTACCTTCACCGCTGGTATACGGACAGGAGAGGAATACCACCGTCTTATCAGCAAGAGTAACCTGTCCGACAGACAGGGATGGCTCGCAATGGCCCTTGCAATAATCCTGAACGGCAGAGAGCATGTAATCGGGCGTCTTGTATACGACGAAGTTGGCTGACGGTTCAGGACCGGGCAGTATCCCCTGTTGCTGACGGGAGAAGCAAATCTTCTTACGGTCGGAGGCGATTTTGTAGATTAATTCAGGTAATTCGTAATCGCTACTTGCAAGTGGTACCGTTGCCATTCCGGAGCCGCCGTGCAGGCTTCCACGTCCGAAAAGCAGCCAGCAAACCGCTGCTGTGTGTTCCAGGTCAGGGTATTTCAGGTTATTGGTGTAGCTGCGGGCATGAGCCGTTCCAAAAACTCCCTCGAATGTATCAGCAGCAAGGTTGAAAAGCATATAATGTAGCACATTGCGCGTCAGTAGCCTGAGTTTGCAATCATTATAATTGGCAAAGTCGTACAGGTTCAAAAGGGCAGATAGTGTGACGGGGTAGTAGGCGTTCGAATGCCATTCGTCAAAGCCAAACCTCCCTCTCTGTCGAAGCCATTCCATGATGAACATTCTTGCCTTTGCAATGTGGAATAATCCACGTTGTCGGCTATTGGTGAACTCAGCAGTGGGATAAAGTTGGCCGGCAAGATATTCTGCCACATGAAAGAGGATTCGGTGGTTCTCTGAATTCATGTACATCACCGTCTCGCCGGGCTCATCCACCCAGTATTTGAATCCAAGCAATGTATCCTTGATGGCGTCCCTTATCGATGGGTTGAGTCTCTTGTAGTTTTTGTCCCAATAGGCAAGGCGGATTAATCCCTGAATAGCAAAGTCCGCACAATCGTTCCATTCAGCAACGAACTTACACGCTTGCAAGATAGCGTCCTGATCGATCTTTTCGTATTCTCCCAGTGCATATAATGCTACCTGCGACCAGATAATGTCCTTCATTGGTCCTTCTTGATTTTGCTGGGCAAAGTGTCTTAGCGCAATCCGTTTTCGGCGGGCCAACCGCTTATAGCCTCTCATCGGCGGGGTAGGTCTCAGCACGACGATATCGAACGTTGTTGTCATAATGGTCTTGCCCGACTTGTCGATTAGTTCACATACCAGGCTGTACTGGCCGTTCGGTAAGTTTGCACCTTTGCATATCTTTACCAAGCCCACCCGACAAGGGCGACGAGCGGTCTTGCTCCTGAGTTTCTTATCATCCTGCACCAGCTGCAAGCGTAGATGCGCGTCGGAGACGAAGGGCTTGGATATGTGGACGCCTACCGTATCAGAATCGTAGAAGAGGTCTCGCTCCAATCGAATTGCTCGGAGGTCTTGCTCGATTTTGGCTCGTCGTGGGTAGCTCATTCCATCGGCTATAGGGATTTGTGCAGTCAAAGGACGGTTGCATTTCAAGCCAAATCCTACTCGTGCATTTCTGGCGATGCGGAACAGGCCGATGTTTAGCACGTTATCGCCGCTTTTCAAATTAGCATGGAATTCGTAGTCATACCACCAACTCCATCCAACTGCCTTTCGGGATATAAAAGCGACTTTATCGGTATCGAATATCTTTTTACCGTTCAGATAAATCACTCCGTAGGAAGTAATGGGTAGAACTAATTTGAAAAGGGTCTTGCCCGGCTTGGTGGGTTTGACCAGCGTGGTCAAAAAGGCTGAGCAAAGGTGATTGCGGATGAAATATTCACCCCACATCAACACGGGTTCATCACGGCGTACCAACTGCCACGTTCCAGGATGGCCGAGGTATCCCTGGTTATCACCTTCCCTGTGCCGATTGAGCAGAATTGGCTCAGCGTGGGATATGCACCTTTGTAGCGTTTCTCTGCCGTTATCGCAGTTTGTCCTGAAGTCAGCCTCGAATAGGGAGACGCCTTTTACCTCGTTGGAGAGATCACGGTAAAACGGGCCGAGTATCAACCATGGTTTGATAGGCGTTTGTGGGGGTATATTCCGCCTGATGGCATCGTTGCTCATTTCATAATATCCTCTTTCGTCAGGCTTTTCTTCCTGCGATGCCTTTGGTGGATTTGGTGATTTTTCTTGCCTTTTCCTTTGGTCGCAGTGCGCGGGTGGCGGCACCGGCTCGCCACATCTCCGAGTTATGCATCTGGGCAAGTTCCTTTGCCAGACGTTCCTGATAATCAGGCCTGCCGCACATTCTCAATACACGTTTTGCTTCAGTACCGTCAGCGACGCGCCTGTAGAGTTCTTCAAAGAGTGGCAAGACCGCCTTTTTAAACCTCGGCTTCCAGTCCAATGCCCCTCGCTGGGCAGTGGCAGAGCAGTTGGAGAACATCCAGTCCATCCCGTTTTCATCGATCAGGCGAATGAGGCTTTGGGTGAGTTCCTCGACGGTTTCATTGAACGCCTCCGATGGGCTATGACCATGTTTGCGGAGGGTATCGTACTGTGCCTCCATTATTCCTGCCAATGCTCCCATCAGCACGCCTCTTTCACCGGTCAGGTCGCTGAAGACCTCCTTCTGGAAGGTTGTCGGGAATAGGTATCCCGAGCCGATGGCGATACCGATGGCGATACAGCGCTGGCGGGCTCTGCCGGTATAGTCCTGCTCAATGGCGAAACTGGAATTGATACCAGCCCCGGAAAGAAAGTTCCGTCGGACCGATGTACCTGAACCCTTTGGAGCGACCATTATCACGTCCACATAATCGGGTGGGATGACCTTGGTCAGGTCCTTATAGACGATGCTGAAACCGTGAGAGAAGTACAGGGCATCGCCGGGATTGAGGCATTTTTTAATCGTTGGCCAGATTATCCTCTGAGCAGCATCGGAAACGAGCATCTGGACGATTGTTCCACGGCGGGCTGCTTCTTCAATATCAAAGAGCGTCTTACCGGGTTTCCAGCCATCCTTGACGGCACGGTCCCAGTCGGATTTAAACTTCTTTGACTGACCGACGATGACATTGAATCCGTTATCCTTCATATTCAATGATTGTGCCGGTCCCTGTACGCCATAGCCAATGACTGCAATGACTTCGTCTTTCAAGACCTTTCTTGCCTTTGAAAGTGGAAACTCTTTGCGAGTAATTACTTCTTCCTTCACACCGCCAAAATCAATAATCGCCATTTCAAGATCTCCTAAATTGCTGTTTAACTCCGTACCAATAGCATAGTTCTTACGTTGATAATGACGGAATTTCAAGAAAGTTTCTCACACTGATGGAGATACGTTGCAATGATATTCAATCATTATTGCTTGTTAGCAAGACAGTTTGCTTGCATTACGATGTTTTGGAATGTTTTTCGGCTGCTCGACGAATTGCCCAGGTAAGTTGATATGTTCCGAACGCATCGTCATAGTTGCAGCGGATGTTTGAAGAATCACCGGTACGAATGGCATCGATGAAGACTTTGTCTTCAGTCAAATAGGGATCGTCGTCGGAAAAGTCGAGTGTTTCGGTCTCGTCGCTGTGGGACCTGCGGACGTGAAGAAGGCATTTGTCGTAAGGATCGTCGAGTAGAATTCTCACACCGTCGCACCATATTTCCAGTTCAGCGAGGTATTTCTTGCGATGGAGCAAGACGCCATGGTTCAACGAGCCAATTGCGCCGTTAGTAAATCGCCAGATGGCAGCAGTGGCACGGGGGATGCGGAACTCAATTGGAATATCTGCATCGATGATTTTTCCTTCTTCGTCAGCGGGCAAATCGCAAAGTTGCCCTGCTGGTTCATCGGCTTTGATTTCCGTTGCGAAGATGGTCGATAAATCAGGTTCGCCTGCAAGGTATCGGGTCAGGTCACAAAAGTGCGTTGCCTGCTCGACGATGGGTCCTGCAGTGCGACGAATATCCCACCAAACCTTCGAGGCAATCTCGCTATAAGCACAATTATAGCGAGCGATGACTACCCTCACCCCGCTGGGAGTTTCTGCAATGATTTCCTTCATCTTGCTAACAGCTTGGCTGTAGCGGAACATGTATCCGATGGAAATGATGAGGTTCTTTTGGTCGGCAAGTTCCCGCAGGGCATCTGCTAATTTGGCGACTTCTTCAGGTGGAGCGCACGAGAGGGGCTTTTCGATAAACATATGCACACCGGCCTTGGCGCAGGTCAATTCGATATCCTTGGGATAATCGATCGTGCCATGGGCTTCGGGTGGTAAGCCGATGAAAATTGCATCAGGATGGGTTTTGTCGAGCATTTCACGGTAGTCGGCGAAAATCCTTGTATTGGCATACATTTGTGGCTTTTTGCCGTTGCGTCGGGCAGCAAGACGTCTTTCTGCTAATCCGGTATTCAAGTCTGCGATGCCGACGATTGAGATACCCTCGATTTTTTCAAGTCGAGATGCGTGATCCCACGGACCTTCCCCGCCGCCGAAATTCGCATTGCCTGCCCCGAGAAATGCGATTTTCAACTCATCTGCCATTACAACTCTCCCATCATCCACCCTCGCTGCTAAACTGCTTTGATGTTAGAATAATGAAGGATTGGTCTGATAACAAGAAGCAAGGGAAGTTATTCCAACAAAATGGCTGCATATTTTTCCAAAAATGATACTGGCATAATTGCAATGTTTTTTTATATTGCCCAGTGATTATTGACGGGAGTAAGGAGATAGAAATGCCAGAGGAATCTATTCAAACTGAAGGTCATGCTGCTCATATAAAGCCAGCAACTCAGTTGGGTCAGCGTGAGGGGATAAGCAGGGCGATTAAAATCGTCTTCCTCGGGGCTGGCAGTATGTTTCTGGACCATTTGATGAAGGATGTTCTAAACATCCCCGGTTCGGATGAAGGTATCTTTGCCCTGGTTGATATTGATGAGCAACGTCTTAAGTTGGCAGAGGCATCAGCCAATATCATTCTCGAGAAGATGAACAAACAAGGCGGCTGGAAAGTCATCGCTACCACTAATCGAGTTGAAGTGCTTGAAGGGGCTGACTATGTAATCAACTGTATCGAGGTCAGCGGGGTAGATTGCGTTCGGTACGATTATGGCATCCCTGCGAAGTATGGCGTCGATCAGTGCATCGGTGATACCATCGGACCAGGTGGACTTTTCAAGGCGATGAGAACCGTCCCGGTTTTCCTGGAAGTACTAAAGGATATCGAGCGACTTTGCCCCGACGCCTGGGTGCTAAATTACACCAACCCGATGAGCATAATGTGTCTATCGGCTGCTCGAGCGAGTTCGGCAAAGGTCATCGGTTTATGTCATAGCGTCCAAAATACTTCCGAGCAATTGGCGAAGTATCTGGATATTCCCTATAGCGAAATGAAGTGGAACTGTGCTGGGATAAATCATATGGCGTGGTTTACCGAACTTACCCGTGATGGGCAGGACCTTTATCCATTACTGTTTGAGAGGGCAAAAGACCCTGCAATCTGGGAGCAGGACCCTATTCGATTTGACATTATGGAGTACTTCGGCAAATTCGTGACCGAGTCGAGCGGACATTTCAGCGAATATGTGCCGTACTATCGAAAAAGCCCCGAATTGATAAAAAAGTATTGCCGAAGTGGATATCGTGGAGAAAGCGGATTTTACGCTAACTCCTGGCCGGAATGGCGAAAGAAGTGCGATCAGCGTCGAAAAGATATTATTGCCGGCAGGGCTGAACCTAACCTTCAACGCTCGCATGAATATGCAAGTTTCATTATCGAGGCAATGGAGACCAATCGACCAGCCGTTATTTATGCAACCGTTCCCAATACTGGTTTGATTACTAATCTTTCACAAGACGGCGTCGTTGAAGTTGCCTGCTTGGTGGATTCGGGCGGGGTAAAGC
>JAGHBS010000073.1 GCA_021160865.1 Planctomycetota bacterium
TAGTAGGCTTATCGGTCGAAAAAGACGGAACGGCGTACCATATAGACGAAGGTTTGCCTTACGAGATTATCGTTCAGAGGCTCTGATGGGCGTAGCGATTGAGCGAAAAGAAAGAAATTAAACAAAGCAAATGCTTGAATTAATGCTATTATATGTATTGAGCAGATCGTAGAGGAGATTATCCTGATGAAGAGGTTCTCATATTTAGTGGGGATTATCATCCTGATGACGACATCTCATTTCGCCGATGCTCAGGTTCGAGCGGTGCAGGGCGGAAGGGCATTGGATTCAAACTACCTAATCGGCAGCGGCGGGTATAATACCATTCGATATACCCCCCGACCGTTCAACGCAAATCTGTACGTCACCGGTCAGGTTACTGGCGGATTCTATTATTTCCATGGCGATCTACCATATAGTGCCCCAAATGCCTTGGGGATTGACACTGCATCGGCAGGGATGGAAAGATTTGAGCGCATATCTGCCGGGCTAAATCAGATAACTGCAGGTGTGCATTATGGTCCGTCGATGTACTTACCTCCTTCCAGCACGGTGTTATCTGCACGTGGAATTGCAAGCGGATACAATCTGCCCGGCAGCTCCATGCCAAGAGCAAGTTATATCCCTCCGAAAGTAGCGGAGAAACTTTTTAATAAGGCTGTCAAATCTTATAGCCCCATTAATGTGGATATGGGCCAGCGATTGTGGGTAAATCCCCTTATCCTGCCACGACAATCTACAATGATTGAACAGGCGGCTTCTGCTAGTCGAGCGTTGATTAATCGTGGTGCTTCCAGACCTGGCGCGAGCAGTCTCTTTGGTATTGTCAGGAGCGGAGAGCATGAAAAGATAGCAAGGGAACTTGCCCGATTTCAGGAGGAACGATCTTCTGAGTATGATGTAGCCCAACGAGAAGATACCGAGATTAAACTCAAACAGGCAAGTGAAAAACAGGGCATGCCCATAGAACCTGCTCAACAAGGCAAGCCCAAATCGGCTGAACCTACCCCCTCGGCAGCTAACTTACCTGCACCCGGGGAAGATGTTTTGTTTGACCTGCTGATAATGATGGAAAAGATGATGGAGGAAGACCAACAACAAGCAGGTCCAAATACCTTCCAGCAGCGTAAAACCCCCGCAGGTTCAAAGCGTAGCGGTGATAAGGTAAAAACGATTGTCGAGCCCGAGCAAGATGAAGACGATATTATCCGACCGCTAAATGTTAGAAAGAAAAGCACTCAAATTGGTACGGTCGAGATGTCCAGGGGGAGGTTTATCCTTCACAGTTTGGCAGGTAAGAGTAGGGACGCCTTCAATATAAATATGTCCCGTGCAGAAAAAGCATTATCGGAGGGTAAGTTTTATCAAGCAGCTGAATATTACAAGCTGGCAGCTATGGCGAGTCCTTCCAGTATGTTAGCGCCTTTGGGAAGGTCGCTGGCATTATTTGCTGCTGGCGAGCCTCTATCGGCAGCATTTCATCTACGACGAGCAATGGAAAAATTTGCACCAATGCTTGCGGGCAAGGTCGTCCCGGATGTTATGAAGATACTCAATCCACACGTTGTTAAACTTCGCCTGGCTGAGTTAGAATGCCGCATCACAGAAGCAAAAGGCACCCCCGAAACGGAACTTCTATTCCTGGTGAGTTTCATTTACTGTTCGATTGGTGATCTTGACAATGCTAATAAGCATGCAAGTATGCTATTAAAAATCCTTGAGTCCAAGAAGAAGCAGTCAAAGGGTGTGAGTCTTTACGAAAAGCGGAAAAGAAATATCTTCCGAATATACGCCCAGCATGTTATCAAGTTAGCCAAAGAGAAGAGAAAGAAAGCCCCCTCTGCTACGATGACCAAGGGCGATAAGTGATTTGTTTATGATGATGCTGCCATTCTTGGCTTTTATAATAAGCCCTGCCTCAATGATGAGTTGCTGAATTATCCGAACGATTAGCGGCTCTAATAATGGTATTGAAATGGTTCAGCGATAATTCCAGCAGTGCCATACAATAGTTGATATAGGCATGTGTATGTGCAGGTTGTCCCCGATATTCACTCATTAACCCGTCATGAACACTCGTCAGGAATAGGTTAATTTCATCGTTTCCAAGGGGAGTTGGTGATTTTCCCCATCGGAGTAATTCTTCGAAGATTTCCCGTAGACGAGGGTTCGATTCATATTGACTTGCCGTTAGGAACGAACCAGGTTTGAAATGAATCTGCAATCCCTTCAATGCAGCAATAATCGGCTCGTAGTTTATGTTTCGGCTAAGGCGAAGAAACTTGAATTGCTGAACCCATTTACCTCTTCCTGTAATAGTTGCCAATGGTGGACCTTGTTCGGTTTTGCTCCTTCTTCGGGAGGTATCTGCAAAGAGCATATGCATACCTCTTTTTGCACAGACGATTTCATTGCCGACTAATCGGGAGATTTCAACTGTTCCATCTTCTCGAAGATTCGGCGCGCCAACGAGGGCAAAGAGACATTTCATCACGCTCAGCGGCAATGGGCGATCTCGCACAGGACGATTAGGTGAACGAAGTTGCAGCGAAACGTGCAAGCTATGAGGCTTGACCGGATAAAAGTCGATCAGTGCGTGAATTAATTGATTTATTACCCACGGATCGTTTGAAACAGGCTTGGAGATATCCTCTTTGACTGATAATACCCCGAATGCTATTTCAAGGAATCCGCGCCGTCTATTCGTTGAGAACTTAACATGATGATCATCTACGTGTCCGCCAAGTTTCCACATAAGCACATCGAGTGCGAAGTCACGAAAGTAGTAAAATCCATCGTATTGCTCATCATGAAACTTCTTTCCTGTAGGATCGAGTATCACGCCATGGCCGGTATTGGAAAACTCCAATTCAATTCCTATGGGTATCCAGCCGGTGTGCATATGATCGCGAATGTAGTTGAGTTCCTGATTCGCACGAGCAGGATCGTAGATGCATTGGGACAATTCGACGGCATAGCGGACGTAATCAATCAGCCGATTAGTTCTTATTGATAAATCGTTCAATGCATCACCGGTTAGAATGTGCAGTAGTTCTTTTTGAGCATTTAGCATGCGCAGGGCTATCAGTGATGATATTGTCCGCAGGTAAAATTTATCCGACACCCCCATTTCATCGAGTTCATAACGTAATTCATCATGGATGCGTTCTTCAATCTGATTGAAGATAACCTGCCTGATGACCAATGTAAGGTAATGTGGGACATATTTGCTCACCTGTGGGTCGGTGAGTATCTCTCCGAACTCTCGAATTGGTTCAGCCTTGATGGCTTGATGGATTGCATAATTGCTGATTCCACTGGTATCAAAATGATATCGAACCAGGTCACGGATAGTAAGGGCGTGCATTTCCTTCAGGGCGAGCCGTGTAAGTTGTTCATCGGTATTAAAGCGGGTAGCTTCATCTTCGAGTAGAGCCTCTTCTATTTTTTCACGCAGCAGGACTTCTTGTTTAAGATGATCGCGAAATTCCCAACCGAAGGGATGATGAATCTGTTCGGTCTTCCCTACAAATGCAATTGCAGGTACTTCACCCTCTGCAGTAAGAACTTTGACGCGGACTTGCTTGTAGTTACGACCTTCATATCGCCGGAGGTCGGAAAGGCACTTGTTTGGCAACGGACCTATCAGATAGCCTGTAATTCGACCCTGAGGGTCTGGAACAGCGTAGAGATATGTTTGATCCGGTGATATTTTCTTATAACCAGCCAGTACGGCAGGTCTTGCTAAAAAGGTTTCAACCCCATCGGCCTGATCAGGTTGACTGACCAATCGTCGCCCGAGTACCGAGCGGAAAACATCTGGCGACATCAACGTACCGTAGACGAAAAGATTGAATGTTCCGTCCCTTCGAGGCATTTTATTCTTGCTCGAACTTGCTCGAATTACCATTATTTCATTATATCACAAGTGACAGTCCTCTCGGAAGATTAGTATCCGTGCAAGAGTATATCTTGCAATTGTCCGATAAATGTATAATCTGCGTATTTTGCTTTGCAGTTTCGCTGTATTGATAAATATGTTGGATGGTACAGACACCTTTGTGAAACTATGGAAACTAATCGGGAAAAATGAGTGAGAAATCGAATAACATTCTGAAACGGACGCATAGTTGTGGCCAGCTACGAAAAGAGGATATCGGTAAGAGGGTTCGCCTCTGTGGCTGGGTGCGAAGTTATCGTGATCATGGAGGGGTAATTTTCGTTGACCTGCGCGACAGGGACGGGATAACGCAGATAGTCTTCGACCCGCGTCTCTGCGGTGAGCAATTACATCGTCAGGCAGAACAACTTCGCAGCGAGTGGGTCATCTCCATTGGCGGTACCGTTCGCGAGCGAGGTCCTGAACGAGTAAATCCCAAACTCAGCACCGGTGAAATAGAAGTAGTTGTTGATGAGATTGTCGTGTTGAACAAGTCCGATACGCCGCCCTTTGAGCCTGATTCGGTCGAAA
>JAGHBS010000215.1 GCA_021160865.1 Planctomycetota bacterium
GTGTCTTTGCTATGATAAAAATCCCTCTTCGGAGAGACTTCCCGATCGTAAAGAGGCTGCTAAACTTGCTGCTACTTTTCTCAAGCGGATACCGACGGTAAGGAAGATGCTTGCTTTGGATGTCCAGGCTGCTTACGATGGCGACCCTGCTGCCAAGAGTTTGGAAGAAGTTATATACTGTTATCCGGGCTTCTTTGCGATTACTGTGTATCGTCTTGCTCATGAATTATTTGTTCTAAAAATCCCCCTCATGCCGAGAATAATGACCGAGTACGCTCATAGTATCACCGGTGTTGATATTCACCCCGGGGCAACCATAGGTAAAAGTTTCTTTATTGATCATGCCACGGGTGTGGTAATCGGCGAGACGACACGCATCGGAAATAATGTTAAGATTTACCAAGGTGTCACGCTTGGTGCGCTATCGTTCCCCAAGGATGAGCGAGGCAGGTTAATCAAAGGCCTCCAGCGGCATCCGACTATCGGCGATAACGTTACCATTTACGCCAATGCCACCATTCTTGGAAAGATAACCATAGGAAGAGGTACGACTATTGGCGGAAATACCTTTATAACCGAATCGATTGCGCCGAATACAATCGTGGGACAAAAACCACCGGAATTGCACGTTCGCACCAAGCGGAAGAAGAAAAATAAATAACCGAATTATGAAGCATTATCATCCAGATTTTTCCAGCTTCTGTCAATTAGCCCAAAAGGGCAATACCATCCCTGTTTATCGTGAATTACTTGCCGATATGATAACCCCTGTCGGAGCGTTTCAAAGGCTGGCGTATCCTGCAGGATTCGCACCAGCGAAAAATGCCTTTCTCCTTGAAAGCGTCGTCGGTGGTGAGCGGATAGCAAGATATTCATTCGTTGCCGTTGATCCTGAAACTACCTTTTCTGTCAAGGGTAATCATCTCGTAATCCACTCACCGGGCAGAGAACCCATCGAGCGGAAAACTTCCGATCCGCTCCACGACCTGCAGGAATTGATGAGCCCTTATCGTGCGGTTCACATACCATCGTTGCCGAGATTCACCGGCGGAATTGTCGGATATGCTGGCTATGATACCATCCGCTATTATGAGAAACTCGGTGACGGGCCACCTGACGATCGAAATCTACCCGATTTATACTTTGGACTCTACCGAACGATGGTCATATTTGATCACGTTTCCAAGACCATCAAGGTAGTTTCCAATGCACACGTCGTTGACGATCCAGGAAGTGCCTATCGTGAAGCAATCGAGGCGATTGAACGAGTTATTGATCGGTTGCGGACAAGTGGAGCAGGTAAGTTCAGTATCGGTGAGATAACACTTGGAAATCTTCCGCAGGTGCCCTTTGAATCCAATTTTACCAAATCCAATTTTGAGCAGGCTGTTGAGAAGTGCAAGGAATACATCCGTGCAGGTGATATTTTTCAAGTGGTGCTTTCTCAGCGATTAGCCGTTACGACACAGGCAGCACCGTTTGATATTTATCGCGCCCTTCGCGTGGTCAATCCTTCCCCATTCATGTTTATATTGATTTCACCTGAAGTGACATTGGTCGGCTCCTCGCCTGAGATACTCTGTCGGGTAGAGTCGGGCATAGTGACTTCCCGTCCATTAGCAGGCACTCGACCACGTGGAAAGACCGAGCAGGAAGACAAAGCCCTGGAAGAAGAATTGCTTTCCGACGAGAAGGAACGTGCCGAGCATGTAATGCTTGTTGATTTAGCACGCAACGATGTCGGCAGAGTCGCCAAGCCTAACACTATAAAACTTTCTGATGTGATGACGGTGGAACGCTATAGTCATGTGATGCATATCGTTTCGGATGTAAAAGGTGAATTGGCTGAAGGAATGACGGCGTTCGACGCCTTACGGGCTGCGCTACCGGTCGGAACGGTAAGTGGAGCGCCAAAAATACGGGCTATGCAAATCATTGACGAACTCGAGCCCGTGCGTCGAGGACCTTATGCAGGGGCTGTTGGATACGTCGATTTCAGCGGAAACATGGATACCTGCATTGCATTGCGCACAATGGTTATTACTGCAGGTAAGATTTATGTTCAGGTCGGTGCTGGTATCGTTGCAGATTCAGTCCCCGAGAAGGAGTATCAGGAGACCATCAACAAGGCAAAAGCACTTTTCCGTGCCATCGAGATCGCCGAAGCCGGTTTCGAGGACTAATTTAGTTAACCTTCATGCGGGGTTGTTGTTGATGCCCTTCGCCTTTGAATTATAAAGAGAACTGTTTCCATAATGATAACAGCAATGATTGTCCCAGCTACATCGGCAAGCCAATCGTAGATGCTTGCCCTGCGGTTGAAGATAGGCTGGGTGAGTTCGTCGAACACTCCATAAGCTATTAATCCCGATAACACGCATGCCAATCGCATGAAACGTTTTACATCGTAGCCCTTCAGTGTTAGCCAGAAGATACTTGCTAAGAGGAAGTACCCCAAAACGTGCAGCAACTTATCTGAAGCACCAATAGGGGGGATTTTACTTGCAGGGATGTGAGTGGCAACGAGGGCGCCAGTCCATACTAATAAGCAAATAGCTAATAATGCACGTTGTTTTGCATATCGTTTTGATGTCATCAGGGCTCACCAGTGGATGAAGAAGGTGATTTCGTCATCATCTCAAAAGAATTTGCTTTTACGATGGGATGTTCGGATGGAGGTGGTTCAATCGATGATGCCTTTGTAGAAGTTTTATCAAGGACTGAGAGGAACTCATCGGCAAGGGCAGCATAGTCTTGGGCACCGTGTGATGA
>JAGHBS010000031.1 GCA_021160865.1 Planctomycetota bacterium
ATATTAGATGTTGCAATTGCATGGATACGATCCTCACCAGCGGTCACCTGCCCGATAATAGGTGTAAGTTCAATCTCCCAGCTTGAAAAGGGCATCAAGGCGTTCGAGTTCTCCCTCACACCTGAGGAGCGCGAGCAGGTCGGTTCTTTTTTCGATACCGAAGTGAAGGAGATTTCCGGTGGAAACTACGGCCCGTTGCGACGAGACCTTGACCTGGTTGCCAAAACCGGATTGAGCTGAAGCAAACACCCGCAGGACATAAAAAGGCACCTTATCGGGATAATCAATATCGGGCTACAAGGGGGCACAAACGAGATATCAAGATTTTTTAAATGGTTTAATAGCGACGATAAAAGCAATGAGAGAAAAAGGAGAACCATCATGGCCGAAAAGGGGCGGAGATTATTATGGCCTAAGCCAGGAACAGTGGTGGTTGAAGAGTATGAAATCCCTGCTGTTGGCAGCGACGAGGTTTTGATTCAAACTGAGGTGACCTTAATCAGTCCTGGTACGGAACGGGCACATTTTTTAGCGATGGAGAATACCCCTCAAACTTTTCCCAGAACACCTGAAGGATACAACAATGTAGGTAAGATTATTGCCATTGGTGAGAACGTCGAGGGGTTTCGCGAGGGAGAAAGGGTAGCATCAGGTGCCAATCATGCCTCACATGTGCTTGTAAAGGCAGAGAAAGTTCTGAAGGTACCTGAAGGTTTGAAACCCGAACTGGCAGTTTTTTTCAACATCGGGGCAATTTCTTTACAAGCTGTTCGTAAGGCCACTATCGAACTGGGTGAATCGGTCGGCATATTGGGTCAAGGTCTAATTGGGCAGATGGCATCACAATTATCGAGGATGAGCGGTGGATTACCTGTTATCAGCATCGACCTCATCGAATATAGATTATCATTATCGAGGGAACTCGGCTCAGATTATCTGATAAATGCCAGCAAAGAGTCAATTCTCCAGAAGGTTCAACAATACACAGACAGTCGCGGGCTTGATGTCATGATTGAGGCGACGGGAAATCCTCAAGCAATAGTAGATTGCTTCCCACTCGTGAGAGATCGAGGACGAATTATCTTATTAGGCAGTCCTCGAGGTGTATCTGAAAGCGTGAACTTTTACCCTGATATTCATCGGCGGGGAATATCCATCATTGGTGCACACACCTTTGTCAGACCAATGCGGGAATCCTCAAAGTATTTCTGGACATGGAAGGACGATGCAACCGTTGTCTTGAAATTGCTTAATCTGGGACGACTGAGAGTCGAGAAGTTCATCACCATGAAACTACCTTATGAAAAAGCCGAGGAGGGATATAAACTTCTTCTGGAGGGGAAAGGCAATATCTTGGGAATACTATTTTCGTGGGAATAACTCTCGACGAGAACGACCTGCGAAGACATTTTTATATACTTTCTAAATACCTAACGGAGGATAAGTGAAAATCAGCACCTATTACTGGTGGTGGGAACTTCTAAATACCTATTCGAACAGAAAGGGGGTATGCAGATAATCAAAATCACCTCGATTGGATTGATTGCTGTAATTGTTCTTATCGGTGCGGTCATAGTACCCAGCAAGGCAGATGTGGGCTGGTAGGACCCGAAGGCGAAAAAATGGGTTAAAGACAATGTGCAGAGTCCGTGCATAGACGCTGGCGATCCGAAGGCGGATTTTTCGTGTGAGCCTGCACCGAACGGCGGGCGAGTGAACATCGGTGCCTACGGCAATACCGTAGAAGCGTCAAAATCATCAGCCCGGTAAAACTGTCCGGAAAGGTAAAGAGTAACAGGAAATGCGTCAGCGACCAATTACAGTGGGTTTGGTAATAATTGCTTGCCTGTCTTCGAACCTGTCGGCTAAGGGTGCGGAGGCTCCGAAAGTAATCTCTTGGTCTAATAGTAAAACCGGTAACGAAGAAACCGTCTTTGCGGTCAAGCCCGGCGAGAAGATTACCTTTACCGTCAAGGCCGACGGTGCGGAGAAATACCTCTGGGAAGTGAACGGAATTGTGCAGGAAGGGGTTGGCGGTGCCTCTTTTGAATGGACTGTTCCTGACAAGATGGGATTGTGGAAGGTTCAAGCCAAGGCGACCAACAGGTCTTTGGAGCAGTATGTCGTCGGCTTGGTGAAGGATTTCAAGCAGTTTCACAACAGGGATGTTCCAGAGGTGATAAAAGATGGGTACTATCCGCCGCAATGCCGAAAGGAGTGGATAGTTTCAACCTTCTTGAAGTCGGTCAAGCCGGGAGAATCCATCCAGAAAGCGATAGACAAAATACCGCCCGAAGGCGGAATCGTAAAACTCCTGCCTGGGCGGCACGACGTGCGCGAAACAATTCACATCAACAAGAGCAACATCGCCATTGTGGGTACGAGGGATTCGGAACTTTGCAATACCGATCCTGCCAGAAATGTATTCACCTTGAACGAGAAATGGGAAGGTCAACCTCCTCTTGAAAATATCACATTCAAGGGTTTCAAAATCACTAGTTCGTACGACAAACACGGGCGCAATTCCTTTGTCGTGTCCAACCAGGTGAATAATCTGACCATCGAAGAAATTGACGACCTGTCGTTCATCCCCTCGTTCATGAGCATAAACTGGGGAAGGACTAAACGTGGAGGACTGTACTACTCAAAAAGCAAATGCCTGCGGATGTTCAACAACACCATCAGGAATTCCACAATCAGCGGTGTTTGCTCTCGCGACTCCGTCGTTGCCTACAATCACATGAGCGGAAAACACCCAAGCGGCGCCTGCTACGGAATGTACCTCGAAGCGGGAAACAATTACATTTCCATCCACCACAACTATCTCGAGAACACGGCGGTGAACGGAAACATACAAACCGAATCGAACTGTGCCCACATCTTCGAAAATGTCTGCAAGGGAAGTCAGTGCGGAATATGGCTGCGAGGCAGCGGGCCCAGCAACGTCCGAATTGAAAATAACGTAGTTACCGGAACCACGGTTTGCGGAGTCGGGACGTGCCGGCAGGGAACGCAGAGAAACCTCTGGATACGGAACAACCGAATCTCCAACTGCCGCGGGTACGGTATCCTCTTCACCGGATACGGACACAGTATGAGAAAGGGAAGCACCGGCGGCGCAACTATATTAAACAACGTGATCTACAACTGCGGAAAAGACGGTATCGCCGTCAAGCTACCGGAGAAGTATCGTGGCAAACCGGTGAACTTCGACGTAAGCGACAGCCTGATTGTCAAAAACAACATAATCGCCAACGTCAAGGGCTATGGAATAGTCCCCTGCAAGAACAAGGGTATGTGCTCCTCAAGCCATAATAACTTCTGGAACGTCGCAAAGGGTAAATACGGCGGGCCTTGCAAGAGTGAAGGCGACATCTCCGTAGACCCGATGTTCGCCGATGCCGCGAATGGCGATTTCCATCTCAAGAGCAAGGCAGGCAGATGGGACCCAAGGGCGAAAAAATGGGTTAAAGACAAGGTGCACAGTCCCTGTATCGATGCTGGCGATCCGAAGGCGGATTTTTCGATGGAACCTGCCCCGAACGGCGGACGAGTGAATATAGGTGCCTATGGGAACACCAAAGAAGCATCTAAATCGACGGTTCAGCAGAAACGGCAGAAAGGTTAAAGGAGAGTAATAATGTCCAGACGATTCGCAGTGGTGAGTTTGGTTGTGGCATTGGGCGCGGTTCGCGTGGCAATGGCTCAGGAGCCGGCGGCCCCCAGGATTACCTCTTGGTCCAACAGCAAGACGGGGGATAAAAAGACCGTCTTTCAGGTCAAACCAGGCGAAAAGATTACCTTCAGTGTCAAGGCCGACGGCGCGGAGAAATATCAATGGCGGCTAGATAAAGACGTTCAAAAACAGAGCG
>JAGHBS010000097.1 GCA_021160865.1 Planctomycetota bacterium
ACAATAAATTATCTCCGGAAATCCACAGCGAATCTGTCGATGATGATCCACTGAAGCGAAGTCAATGTCTTGAAAAGGCATCTGCCGTAATTTTGAGACGGCATCATCGACGCTCACCTGTTGGGTGAAGACCTGCTCAAGTAATTTTCTGAGTTTTGCCTCGTTCACGGGAAATGCATTATACCCGCTGATGGTGTAGGTATCGAGTGATTATTTTTTGATGGTACTGGATATATTTCGATATGATCTCACGGCTTGCAATAGTCAATTATGCGGGCGATTTCGTTGCGAAGTTCATGTCGAGGGACTATTCGATCGATAAAGCCGTGTTCAAGAAGAAACTCAGCCCGCTGGAAACCCTTGGGCAATTCGCTTTTTATCGTATTTGCGATAACTCGCTGACCAGCAAAACCGATAAGGGCATTGGGTTCAGCAATTATTATATCACCAAGCATAGCAAAGGATGCGGTAGTCCCTCCAGTAGTCGGGTCAGTAAGGACAGAAATAAAAAGCCCACCGGCATCGTCGTACCTTGCAAGGGCTGCACTGGTCTTACCCATCTGCATCAGTGATAATGCCCCTTCGTGCATCCTTGCCCCACCTGACATGCAAACTATCACCAAAGGCAATGATTGTTCGGTGGCATGCTCTATCAGCAGTGTTATTTTCTCACCCAGCACTGAACCCATCGACCCCATCAGGAAATCGCCATCCATCACGCCCAACGCTACACGCCTGCCCCGGATGTAGGCATTACCGGTAATAACGGCTTCGGGGTGTCCTGTTTTAGCCTGCTCTTTCTTGAGCCGCTGGGCATAACTCTGTCCTGCCCATCTAAACTCAAGCGGATCAGCAGGAGCAATATCACTGAAAAGTTCCTCAAACGTCCCGGTATCAGCCAGCTGTTCAATCCGCTTCGATGCCCCAACGCGGAAATGATGATTGCATTCCGGACAAACCTCTAAGTTTTCAGCAACCGTCTTTCGATAAAGCATCTGTCCGCATGACGGACAACGCATCCATAATCCATCAGGTAGGTCCTTCTTCTTCCGTACCGGTGGACCATTATGCACCGGCATGTATTGAAACGGCGTAATTTCATTTTCATCAGCCATTTTTATTCACCTTATAACAAAATTATCCGGACCTTTTCTTTCTTGCTTCAGTGACGGCGCTTCGCAAGGCTTTTATCGCACCGTCTATATCATTACTACCGAAGACATTTACACCGGCAACGAATACATCGGCACCGGCTTGGGCAGCAAGAGCAGCGGTGGCAGGATTAATCCCCCCGTCAACCTCCAATCGTACACCGTCAGGTAGCATCGAACGCACCTGCGAAATCTTGGATAACTGATCCTTCATAAATGTTTGCCCACCATATCCCGGCTCGACCGTCATTACCAGAACCACGTCAACCTTATCGATTATACCCTCAATTGCCTCAGCCGGTGTAGCAGGTTTTATAGATATCCCCGCACCTAATCCTTTATCATGGAGGAAATCTATTATCTCTTCGGGCTTATCGGTTGCCTCGATGTGAAAGGTTATCGAATCAGCACCAGCCTGGGCAAACCGATCGGCAAAATAGGCAGGATCAGTTACCATTATATGCACGTCCAACGGCCTGTTGGTAAATGCCCGAACGCTCTTTACGAACCCGGGTCCCATCGATAAGTTTGGGACGAAATGACCGTCCATAATATCCACGTGAAACAAATCTGCATCAGCCGCTGCTGCTATCTGCTCGCCCACACGGACGAAATCGCACGCCAATAGCGACGGTGCAATTAAAGGTCTCTCGCCAAACTGCCCCCACGGATTTCCTCGCTTGATACTCATCGTCTTGCTTGGTAAACGCCGATTAGACTATCCGATTAGATAACCACATAAATGCGAGAAACTTATAAGTTTCTTAAAACCACATTATTTCTGATCAAGAATTTCCAGTGCCGGCATAGACTTACCTTCCAGAAAAGCAAGTGACGCCCCACCACCAGTTGATACGTGCGTCATCTTATCAGCAAGACCCATCTGTTCAACAGCAGCGGCAGAATCGCCACCACCGATTATACTGATGGCACCGGCCTGGGTGGCATCGGCAACAGCCTGGGCAATCGCACGAGTACCGGCTGCATAATCGGGCTTCTCAAAAACACCCATCGGACCGTTCCAAACTATTGTCTTTGCTTCGGCTATAATCGCCTTGAATTTCTCAATAGTTCTCGGACCTATATCCATTCCTTCAAACCCATCCGGTATCCCAAGTCCATCGGTCAAACTTGGCTTGCCATTATCAAAATCATCGGTTATGACGTTATCTTCGGGTAAGACAATTTTTTCCCCTGCTTCGTCAAGTAGTTTCTTCATCGGCTCAACCTGTTCTTCCTCGACTATGCTATTGCCGACGGCAACACCCTTACTCTTCAACAGCGTGTACGCCATTGCACCACCAATAAGCAAGCGATCGACTTTTTCAAGCAATGACGAGATTAACTTAATCTTATCAGAAACCTTTACGCCACCAAGAATTGCAATAAACGGTCGGGCAGGATTGGCAATTGCATCGTGCAGGTATTTAATCTCCTTCTCAACGAGGAAACCGGCAACTACATTTCCACATTTCTTCTTTATCGCTTCAGGCACGCCATACATACTGGCATGTTTTCGATGACATGTCCCAAAGGCATCATTAACATAATCTTCTGCCAACGAAGCTAATGACTGAATGAAATCGTTGAGTATCTGCTGCTGTTGCTCGGTGAGTTTTCCATCAGGGTTTTTCTTTGCCTTATCAGGCATAGTTTCGCCGGGATGGAAGCGGAGGTTTTCCAAAAGAACGACATCGCCCGGGCTCATCTGAGAAACAACCTTTTCAGTCTGATCTCCGACCACCTCGGCTGGACCGAGCATGACGGATTTGTTCAAAAGTTCACCAAGTCGATCGGCAACTGGTTTGAGCGACAACCCTGGCTCAAAGCCTTCCCCCTTAGGTCTGCCTAAATGGCTCATCAGAATCACCGCTGCCCCATTATCAAGGGCATGATTTATTGTCGGCAATGCTGCCTTTATCCGCTTATCATTGGTTATCTCCCCATCCTCAAGCGGAACATTAAAATCTACTCGCATCAGCAACTTCTTACCGGCAACGTCAATATCCGCAATTGTCTTAATAGCCATGACACCTATCCCCTAATATAACCTTATCAAAAGAAACTGCCTCTCCAATCTTGGCGATGGTAATAATTTATCTAATTGCAGTATCTTTCACACAATTCCAAACTTATCAACAGGCAAGATAAGCCCTCACGCCCCAAACTATGCTACATCTTGCGTGAGTCGAATTTAGCTAATTATCCTCAAGCCGCTATTTGTTTTTTATATTGAAGCGATCTTCTCGATTAAATCAGCGGTACGGTTTGCATATCCCCACTCGTTATCGTACCACATCGTGACCTTCACCATATCGCCGTCAACCACCAGCGTATTGTTCGGATCAAAGATAGAGCTGTGAGGATTGTGAATCACGTCGGAAGAAACAATCGGATCGGTAGCATACTCGAGGATACCTTTCATCGGACCATCAGCTGCCTTACGGAAGACTTCGTTTACCTCCTCGATACTGGTCTTTTTACTAACCAGAACGCTCAAGTCGGTAATCGAGCCAGCAGCGGTAGGAACGCGAATGGCAAAGCCATCCAGTTTGCCTTTCATCTCCGGGATAACCAGTCCGATCGCCTTTGCAGCACCGGTAGTCGTGGGGACGATATTAACAGCAGCGGCTCTGCCACGAGTCTTTTTGCTATGGATTGCATCGATTAATCTTTGATCAGCGGTATAGCTATGAACGGTGGTCATCACGCCTTTCAGGATGCCAAAGGCTTCGTGGAGAATCTTTACCGCGGGGGCAAGGGAATTGGTTGTACAGGACGCATTGGAAACGCATTTCGTCTCAGCAGTGAGAATATCATCGTTAACACCCAACACCACTGTGGCATCGGGAGTATCCTTAGCCGGAGCCGATAACACAACCTTTTTAGCCCCAGCTTGGAGATGGGAATCGTACCCCGGCTTGCCGTTAGATGCCCGCTTGGT
>JAGHBS010000240.1 GCA_021160865.1 Planctomycetota bacterium
CTACGCTGGGGTGGAATTCGAGAAGGGAACTCCCGAAGTAGCTGAAATTATCGAGCATATCAATCGTCTTGCTGACCGTAAAATCATCACGTCTCCGGAAAGCACGGGCATATCTATCAAGCCGATTAGTGTCGAACGGAGTGAGCGGATTGTGCGGTTCGCATTCGACTATGCCCGCAAAAACAACCGACGAAAGGTAACTGCCATCCACAAGGCAAACATAATGAAGTTTTCCGACGGCTTGTTCAAAGAAGTGGCTGAACAGGTGGCTAAGGATTATACGGATATCGAGTTCGAGCAGCGGCTTATCGACAATATGTGCATGCAGTTGGTACAGAAGCCCGAACTTTACGATGTGCTGGTGTTGCCGAATCTTTACGGTGATATCATATCGGACTTATGTGCCGGTCTGGTCGGTGGGCTTGGCGTGGCACCTGGTGCGAATATCGGCGAAAAGACAGCCGTCTTTGAAGCCACTCATGGCAGCGCCCCGAAGTACAAGGGGCTTAACAAGGTGAATCCCACCGCCTTGATATTATCAGGCATGCTAATGCTGAGGTATCTCGGTGAAACCGCTGCTGCCGATCGACTTGAATCTGCCGTTGCTGCTGTTATCGCTGAAGGTAAATCCGTCACTTATGATATGAAACCTCATCGTGATGACCCAACCGCAGTTGGCACGCGCGAGATGGCTGATGCCATTATTGATAAGATTAACACAATGGATTGAAAATTTACCCTCGCAAAAGGCGATATTGGCTCTTGCCCTATTGTGAAATGTTTTCCATTCCTTCTTGGCGATAATTATCATATCGTGCAAATGCAATTTACTAATTGAGGAATGATGCTAAAGCGAGTTTTACTTGCTGTCTGGTTCATTGTGGGAAAGGTACTGAGCAGTCCTTATGGATTTTTTATGCGCCTGCGTCGCTGCGCGTATAAGAAGGGATTTTTGAAGAGTCGCAGCGTCGATGTGCCTGTCATTTGTGTCGGGAATCTTACCATGGGCGGAACGGGGAAGACACCGATGGTTGCCTGGCTGGTAAAGCATCTTACCGCTGGCGGTTATAAACCAGTCGTTCTCACTCGGGGCTATAAGGCAATAGGCGGCAAGAGCGATGAGGCTGAATTACTAAAACGGTTCAGCGATGCAAACGTCGTCGTAAATCCCGATCGGTATTCGGGCGCTCAAGCTGCTATCAAGAATGGTGCAAACGTGCTTATTATGGATGATGGCTTTCAGCATTTAAAATTAAAGCGCGACCTTAATATCGTCTTGATAGATGCGACCAATCCCTTTAACTGGGGCGTGTACTTACCGATTGGCAAACTCCGTGAGCCAATTTCTGCGCTGCAAGATGCTCACATCGTCATAATTACCCGCAGCAACGAGGTCTCCTCAGGGAACCTCCAATTGCTTCGAGATACAATTTCAAGCCGATTTGCTCACCTGCCAATCTACACCGCTGACCATAAACCGCTCAGAATAATTGATGAGAAAGGTCAACAACTATCCCCCCAAGCTATCAATGGCAAAAGGGTATGCGCTTTCTGCGGCATCGGTAATGCGGATAGTTTTTTTAGATTGCTCGACCGGCTTGGGGCGAGGGTTTCTGTCAAACTTCGCTTCAGAGATCATGTCCATTATAACCCAGCTGTGCTTGAGCGAATTTCGAACGCCTCAAGATCAGCAGATGCTGAATTGCTCATCACAACGTCCAAGGATCGTGTGAAAATTGAAGATGTATCATCCTTGCCCTTACCGCTCTGGACGCTCGAGGTGGAAATCGAGTTTGACCAGAATGACGAAGAGCGGCTGCTTGATGATATATTTAAGTTGATAAAAGACAAACATCCCAGACAACATTGATAAGTGTCAATCGTACCTCTGCGTTGCCACTTCTCACAGAGGCATCGACGGTAACGATATCCTGTATCAGCGGTGTCCTGTATCGGGACGAGCGCCCGTGAGTTTCATATCCGTGGGACTGGTGTTTCTTTTCCGCCGTTCTGGGCTGATAAGTAGGCAGCGTAGATGGTGGCGGTGACGTCCAGAGCAAGGTCTAATCCCGATTGGGGCTGATTGCCCGTAGCAGCACAGGAGATAAAGTCTTGCATTTCAGCATAGTAGCCAACGGTGAAGTTTTCGTCAGGTGCAGCAGGCGACCATCCTTCCTTGGTGGAAATCTTCTCGATAGTGTAAATGTCCTTGTATTGCTCATCTTTCGGGTTGAAGGTCTCGACGATATTAGTCGGGCTGATTCTGCATTTGGTGCGGTGATTGTTCGCAAAGACTTCGATGTAATCATACAAGCCGCCCAGTACCAGTTCACTTGCAATGACGTCTGCAATGGTGCCATCGTCGAAGACGACGTGGATACAACCGTAGTCTTCGATATCGTGATAATCGGTGCGGATAAAACCGGCATCGCGATAATTCGGCAAGCGGGTAATTTCATGCACACGTGCAGAGACGGTGGCAGGACGGATGGATTTACCATCACGGGCGAGCCCTTCAGCCTGCTTGAGATAGAACACTCCCCCAAGGGGATGACAGGATTTTCCAATCAGCGAACCGCCACCGGCAAATCGCCAAATTCCGTATACCGGCGAGGTCGAACCGTTGTGTGATTCTTCCCCAAACATTCGGAGTATCTGGGCACCGGTTTTCTCTATTATCTCGCGCTCTTTCTGGATGCTGGGGGTATAGACATAATTTTCGGCATAGCCAAGTACAATACCAGCCTGCCGAACAGCCTCAGCGATCCGCTTGAGTTTCTCGATAACCTTATCAAGCATCTGCTTCTTGTCATCCTTATTGCCATAATATTCGTCGCCAGCCCCTTCCGGACCGAAATACCCCGTGAGCGGCTTTTCACAAATCACATGTACTCCTGCCTCGGCAGCCAATAAAATGCCTTCTTCGTGAACATAGGGCGGAGAACATATATCCAGAATGTCAATGTCCCCCAGCATTGATTGAACGTTTTCATACGCTTTCATACCATGCTTAGCTGCAAATGATTCCCTGCTTTCAGGTCTTCGCGAAGTTACCCCGACTAATTCAACCTCGTAGCCGTAGACCCTCTTTAATGCTTCAATGTGAAAACTGGCTGCAAAGCCCGCTCCAACGATGCCGATCCGAACCTTTTTTATCCCTGCCATTGTCCTTTTTCTCCTTCGATTCCAATAATAGTATCACACCTATACCCAAACTTTGCCTCATGTATGAAATTGTAGGAAGGATAAAATAAAAAACAGAGATGTATAATTCAAGCGTTATTAATGTCTCCCGCAGATATCTGACGATTTTGTGCAGAAGGGGTTTGGGATTGGCGAGAGACAGGGATAGGTTGTCATTGCTCCTTAGTTATTGCACCTTTTTCAAAGCAGGTTATACTGGTGGAGTTTCGTAGCAAGCATTGTTCATCGTTTTTATTAGAGCAGGAGCAGTATTATGGCATTTAAGTTTTTTCGACAAAGGCAAAAACTGGTGTTAATAATCATGGTGTTCCTGATGGTAGTTTTCCTGATTCCATCGGGGATACGAGGTTTATTTGCAGGAAGGCATAAGGTTGTTATTGGAAACATTGGCAAGGAGAAGATAACGTTAAACCTTGTTCGGTTGAGCGAGCAGGATTTGCGAATAATCCGCAGGGAACAAAGCCTGGCCCTATCATCGTGGCCCTGGCAAAATGTTTTTCAGATATTCTACACTATAAGTAGTGAGGACAAACTCCCCCTGACCTGGACGCTGTTGGTGCATGAAGCCAAGAAGATGGGCATCACTGTTTCCGATGCTCAGGTGAGAGCATTTCTTAAAAAGCAAAAACTTGACGGTCAGGTATATAAGGATGAACTTGCCAATCTTAATCAGTTAGGCCTTACCGAGAAGGACCTATATCGTGCAGTGAGGCACTACATGATGATTATGGCGACATTCGACTCAGCTGCTGTGAATGTCCCGCCATCTTTGCCTGAACTCAAGCACGTCTTTCGCGATTTGTATGAGCGTATCAACTTATCAATGCTTGCCTTTGCTGCTGATGACTTCGTCGCCGATGCCCCTGAGCCGCATGAGCAAACTATTCGAGAGTGGTTTGAGAGGTATAAGAATCTTCTTCCTAACCATCCCTCCAATAAGACAGATTTTGGCTTTGGTTATCGTCGTCCTGACCGTATTGATGTGGCGTGGCTGTTTATCGATAGCGATAAAGTATATGCTGCAATAGAGCCATCTGATAAGCAGATGCTAAGCTACTGGCGCAGACATAAAGGCGAGATAAAAAAACTTGTTCCAATCAAAGAGACTACGACAAAGCCTTCTACCCAGCCGAAGACTTTGCCAACAACAACTGCTACAACGACTCCCAGCACCAGGCCGAACAATAAGCCCAGGTTCCGTGAGGTTGTTATTACCCGATACAGCCAGGCTAAGCCTCAGATTTATCAGATACTCAAGCAACAAGGCACGGAGATTAAGGTAAGTGAGTTGATTGCATTATTGCAAAAGCGGCTAGCAGAGTTTAGTAAGCAGGTCAATCCGTATCCTGCTGTTGTAAAATCGATGCTTCAGCCGGCAGATAAATTGCTTAATCGTCGCATTTCCACGATGCCGTTTGCCTCAGCAAAACTCAAGACGGTAATAGATCAATTAGGACAGTTAACCAAGATTAAAATTGTTTATCCGATAGGAAAATACGAAAAGTTTACCATCGACGGAGAAGTTTCTATTCAAACATCGGGGTGGAAGAACATTACGCTTGCTAAGGCATTGGAACTAATTGGTAGCCAGATAGGTTTACCATCCTTCAAGTGGATTTGCTGCGATGGCTTCCCTGATGTAATCTTTCCCCTTGAGCCGATAAATCTTTTCCCAATATCATCGGGCAGATCGGGATTGGTAAGTTTTGAGGAAATAGCAAAGGATGAAATCCTTGGACATAGTTATATAAAGAGCCAATTTCCCAGCAAGCCTGGCGGGGATATCATCTCAATCGCCTCAACCGCCAAGGTCTTTCCATCAAGGCGGACCAATCAGGTGCCATTAATTGAAATAGGTGCTGACTACGGC
>JAGHBS010000012.1 GCA_021160865.1 Planctomycetota bacterium
CTGTATTACCGTAGATTAGATTATTCATATATATGTTTTCAGCACTTCCATTATCTACATAAATACCAGATGCTCGGTGTTTACCATTTCTAATTACATTATGACTATAGAGACAAAGTCCCGAAAGACGGGTTCCTATACCGTAAAGCCTGTGCATCTTTTCGCAGAGATTATTTTTGACTAACACGGTATGACTTGAATAGATAAAGATACCAGAACCGCCATTAGATTTGTTTCGAAGCATCATGGGCGGAAGATATTCGGGTAATTCAACATATGGAGAGTATGATGCTCCGTTGAACTGCAAAGTGGTCAATCCTGAAGATACGCTAATATCGCAATCAACTATTGCACCTGAGATGGATGGAATAATAAATACACCTCCCCTGCTTTTCCACAGTGTACAATGGCGTACAATTGTATGAACAGTCGCTCCTGCCCAGATATTGCCTTGTTCTACTGTCAAATCTGTCAGTGTTAAATCTACTACATCACAGGCAGCAATACTTCCATTATGTAAAGTGAAGAATCCAATAGTTATATTGCGAAGTATACCGCGCTTTTCAAAATCCAGTCGTGAACGAGGATAATTAAATATCCAAGAAGTATATTTAGCTTCTCGCCAATGATATTTTCCAAAGCGAATTCCAGGATCGGCTACGTTATTACTCTTTACCCTTTTATTAATTGTTATACCCTGAACCTTTTTGCCACTTGTTATGTTTATATTTGCATTTGTTAATATCGTTTTACCTTCTCCTGCTCCTATTAGAGCTATATTGTTTTTTCGTATCTGAAGGGGTGAGTTTAGCTCATACTTACCCTTGATAAGTTTTACAATACCCCCAGAAGGTGGAATAGAATCTAAGATTTTCTGAATAGAATCACCTGGTTTTACTTCTTTGTAATAAGTAGAAACTATCCATTCTCCTTTACACTGATGAGGATAGCAAGGTCCAAGGACACCCTCAGTCCATTTACCGGTCCTATTTTTCCATCGCTGATAAGGTTTTTGGCCAGGCCTATAACTGGACAATACAGCCTTTTTTGTCTTTTTGTATATCTCTCTGGCTTGTGAGAGCGTTTCTTTTAGCAAAACCTCCACATTTTTATTCATTGCTCTTACTGATATTTTCCAAATACCTTCCTTTTGAGGTACTGTCCAGGTAAAAGAGTTCTTCGTTTCTTTTTGAGTTCTTCCATTTACCAACCAGATATATTTTTCTGCGCCCTTGGCTTTTACTCTAAAAGTGATTTCCTCATTTTGTTTAACTTGAAACGCTATTTCTTCATTATTTGTTTCGCTATTTTTCAGTTGGAGAATTCTGGGGAAGATTCGTGAGCTAGCCAGGGTTTCTGTGCTTCTGTAAGTATAAGAGAATATTACCACAATAGTTCCTATCAGTGTCATAATTCTTTTACACTTCATTATCATCTCTCCTTCAATGTCGATGGACCTGCAAGGCCTTGGTTTTTCAATGCTAACTCGGTAACGGTCTTACCATCAAGTACTGCGGTGATTGTATAAGTCGGTTTATTCGGATCGGGTCGATACCACTTTGGTGAGGGATTTACGCCCGTGATGACCTTTTTCTTGCCATTCTTTTCGACAATGATTCGGTATGTGTATTCTCTGCGTGCCTGTTTAGTCGGGCTTCTAAGCCACACCACCGAGGCTGCATGGTATCGATAGACGACCTTGTCCAGCGTGTTATCGAATTCTAACGTGAAAGATTTTCCTGCGGTATTTCCTTTCATCGGATAAGAGATCATCGCTTGTGGCATGATTTGGTTATACCCATAGACCTTTGCAGGTATGGCTTTGTAGTTCGGCATCATGGAGAAATCGTCCTTTTCTATCAAGCCAAGCCCTTTGACATCGACGGTAAGATTATCCACGTGTGTTCCCAGGCGTCCACCGCTGGAGACACCTGAGTGGTACATTGAAATGTATCCTGCCTTATTCCACTTGACGAAACTTGCCTTTCCGCGCGGTACTCTCGAACGCCCGATGCCTATTTCCACGTGATTGAGGTCGAGGTTAGCCCGCACAATCTTGCTCCTGTCATAGGTATAAATCGGCAATATACCAGTATCCCAGACGACCTTGCCGGTGGATTTGTTCGTTACAATCAGCCTGACGCTGCTGTCATCCTTGTTGTAGGTGAACTTTGCGTGATGCGTCTGCCCCACCTGCCACAGGCTTGAAGGGCAAGTAAATCTCTGGTGCAACAGATGGCCTTTCAGATCGTCGTAGACATCCATTTCGAGGACGAGCTGGTTGGTGGAGGTTTGCCATGCAATTCGCACGCCATCGAAGTTTTTCTTACTCATCAGGGTGTAATCGGTCAGTACGATGGTTCTATCTTTTACGTTTGGTAGTGGTGTATGTCCGTCGGGGCCCGTGGTGGTAGTCCGCATATCATTTACATCGCCCCACTTGGGAAACGGTACGAGGTGTCCGCCGTAGCCTTCCCCGTAGGTGCATGTCCACTCGAGCCCTTCCTTGATATTTTCAGCAGGATGGTCTTCATCATCTATTTCGTTGATGATGGTCACCTTTGCGTCTGGAACAGGCTTGCCGTTAGTATCTACCACTTTTATATCGAGATAATACTTCGGCTGGATGTAGCAAAACTCATTTGCAGGTCGCAGCTTGTCGAACTGGCAATTGATGAGATTAAGCGTTCTTTTTGTCTCGGCAATTCCCCAACAAGGTTTACCGTCTGGCGTTAACCAATCGTCCTTTATCGAACCACCAAAGGCCTTATTGTGGCTTCGTGCCTCGACGATGACATTGCTGAATACCGAATTGTATATATTCAGCTTTCCGAACGGGTCGCCACCGTCAAAGACGATACTCACTGGTGCCTTATCCTTCCTGGAAGTAAACAGCAGCCTGCGAAAACTTCTAAGCGGATAGGTTGGCATGGTTTCCCTGTACCAAAAGGCAGCCACGACCGGGTTGAAACAGGGATTGTACGTAATGCTCGGTCCGCTGTTGATGCTTACCAGGTTCGTGAACTTCGTATTTTCCAGCACTAACCCTCGAACGGCTTGAAGGTACAAAAAGCCACAATTGTCGATAGTCGAATTGCGTGCGATGAGTATCGAACGAGCGTCGAAATATCCGCCGCCAAAACCGTGCGGGATGTATTCGGTATTATATGGGCTGGTGAATCGCCATTGGTAATAATGCTCGTTTGTCGAAGTGATGATGGAATTTTCCATCCTCAAGGTGGCTGCTTCGAAGATGCGGATGTGCCGTTGACCGTCCGATTGGGAATCCATCTTCAGGGTTTCGTTTTGCAGTACAAGTTCCGAAGCGCCGTTGAGTACCAGGTCTGTATGGCAAATCGCGGTCCTTGTTCGTTTATCATAGCTGAACAGCGACTTATCGTTAATCATCCTTGCAATATCAGCCAGTCTTACCCCACGGCCATTAATCACAATTCCTTTTCGGATTTCCTGACGGACATTATTTCTATCTACGGACTTTTTGGACAGGTACTCTTTGAAAACGGCACTCTTTGCGGGGAAGAGATAACGATTTTTATATACCTCCACGTCATCGACGGTCTTATTACCGAAGCGGATGAACTGGCTGACCTTGGCAAGATCGTCTATGTTGAACGTGCCCGGCACGATCCGCCCATTGACCCAGACGTAGAAGGCACCATCAGGTGTATGAATTATTTTTACATCGACCCAGCCTGGAACGTGGTAGAGATCCGTGCCGTACTCTGCAATAGTCCGTCGCCAAGCGAAGGATTGTCGGCGGGGATAACCATAAGAACCATACTTGATGTTCTTCTGAAACCGCCCCTTGAATAATTCCGGAGGCGTTCGTCCCCTGAACCAGAAATGCCCGACGTAGAAACCAGTTCCTGCATGGGCGTAGCAATATATTCCAGGCCGACTTTGGATTCGATTATCTCTGCCAGGGTTCTTCGTCCCGACGAAGTAATATCCCAGTGAACCCTGGTATTTTATTCGCCAGGTGCCGTAAACAGCCGTCGATGGCAGGAACAGGTAGCCCTTGGCGTTGGGCTTCTTTTGCAGGAAGCCATCCTTGGCATCATATATGCCCCTGGGGGTCTTCTGGATGTAATCATGATCGTCGGTCTCGCCCCATTCGGGTAGTTTTCTACCCCATGGGTCAGTGTCTTTGCGGTTGTAGTATTTACCATCGGAGAAGTAATCAAATATATCGGGGGCTTCGGCCTTGTTCAGCGTCGAGACGACCCATTCTGTATGGGCTGAACCGCCCTTGCCTATTGCTTCAACATGGATTTCCCAGATACCCTTCGAGTTCGGCACGGTGAAGGTGAAGGTATTGCCCTCAGCACCCTTTTGAACCTTCTTATTGACCTGCCAGATGTATTTTTCTACCCCCTCTGCTTTTACTGTGAAGGTTATCTTATCACCGCCCTTGACCAGATACATCCTGTCTTTGGGATTATCTTTGTTGACAGGGTGCCCACCTGTAGAGGACCAATCTTTTATGATGGGGGCAGATGCCCAGCTCAGTCTGCCTGCCATCAACAGCATTACTGTCACAATTCCTACGTACTTTGCAGCCCTTCTCATGGGATACTCCTTTTTCAAGGTCCTATCTTGCCGGCAAGTCCTTGCTTTTTGAGTTCTTCTTCCGTTGTGGTTTTACCGTCCAATACTGCAGTTATGGTATAAGTAGGTTTATTCGGATTAGGACGATACCACTTTGAATTAGGGTTAACACCCTTAACAACTTTTTTCAGACCATTTTTTTCAACAATAATCGTGTAGGTGAACTCTTTTTTGCCTAATTTGTCTTGTACGAAATCAGCAACAATAATCGTACCTTTCTTATCTATGGGTAAGGGAGTGTGGCCATCGGCATTTGTGTATGTTGAAGTAATCGGTGTAAATGAGGAGAAGTAAAAACTTCGAATTCCTCTCTTTTTCTGCCCTTTCCACGATAAGAATTCACACCTCTTCATCATGTTTTCTGCAGGATAATTCTTGTCAACTTCATTTATTATGCTAACTTTTGCTCCCTTTATAGGCCTTCCTGATTTATCCACTACCTTTACATCCAGGTAATACTTGGAAACAACTTCAGCCTTATCGGTAGAAAATACTATCCCCTTATATTTGCAGTTTACGAGTCCCAATTCCGTAGGTAGCTTCTTTTTATTAGAATACCAGCCCGATTCCATTTGGGTATTGTGTCTTACAACAATATTATTCTTTCCAAAGTTGACATTATAGATATTGACAGAACCTTGCTTTTTATCTATAGCAAAGGTGATATTTAAAGGAAGGTCACTTCCTGAAATTTTCACATTCTCCATGGCAAAGTCATAAATTGGGTGATCACGGTAGAAAATCCATAAGGATTTCTTACCTCGTACGAAATTCTTCCTTCGACGGGCTTCGGAATCTGCCGGAGCTGCAGCATAGTTTTTAGCACTCACTTCAACTTCGTGCAGATTAAGAAGCTTGGTATCTCTTATTCGTAAAACAAGTGGAGAATCGAAATATATAAAGCCCGTATTATTGATTGTTGAATTACGTATATCGATAGTCTGTAATCCCATGTAGAATAAAGATTGATTTATACCCACACTTTCTTTTAATTGCCAGGCATTCATTAAATAGGCTGTGTAGCCCAAATATACTGGACCTGTAATGCGGAATAGAAAATAATTATCATCTGCAGAAGTAATTGTACTGTTTTTCACAATTAAAGTTGAACCGTACATAATACCAAGCTCGTGCTCTCCCGGGCTTGAGCAATGAAATCTCAGGGTTTCACCATCAATTATTAAC
>JAGHBS010000167.1 GCA_021160865.1 Planctomycetota bacterium
TTGGAAGTGAATCTATTGCTTTCTGAATATCCTTACCCGGTTCTACAACTACTATCTTCGATGTCGTAATAGTCCAGATTTTATGGTCCTGTTCATAAGGACCCATTGATGGTTTGTGGTTAAATATCTCAACCTCTACATCCCATGTTGAAACCATATTGGGAACTTGCCATTTGAAAGAAGTTCTCTTTGCGTTATCCTCTTTGTATGTTTTTAAAACTTTTGTCCCAAGCATAACCTTCCAGACGAATGTACAGCCGTTATTTGCGCTCGCAGTGAAAGTGATGACATCGCCTGGCTGAACCTTGTATATAAGGTCTTGCGGATTATGTTTCTGCTCAGTATGCCCGCCGGACGAAGACCACGATACAATAGAGGGCTTTGCATAGGCAATAGATGCCATGCTTGATATGACTAACAAGAAGACGAATGTAAAAAGTGTATTCATAATGCCCCACAACTTGCTTCTAATCTTTGCTCCCATAGCCATATCTCCTTGTATTTGTTCTTTCCTTCCGAGCAAAACTGTAAATTACAGATTATTTTCGAAATCTTTTTGACAGTGAAATTTCTCCATTCCCGCATTTTAGGGTGCTACAAATGTTAGCAAAATCTCTTTTACTGTTTTATTTTCCCTGCATGACCCGCCTTTTTTAGCTGTGCCTCTGTGACAGTCTTGCCGTCCAGGACCGCAACAATTGTATAGGTCGGCTTGTTCGGATCAGGGCGATACCATTCAGGCGAAGGGTTCACGCCGGTGATGACCTTTCTGATAACCCTTCTGCCACGAGGGATTTCGACGATAATAGTGTAAGTAAATTGCTTTACACCGTGGTTATCTTTGACGAAGTCGGTTAGCAGCAGTGTATTTTTAGTATCTTTTGGTAGTGGTGTATGTCCATCAGTGCCGGTGAACGTATATCGTTTGGTCGTGTAGGAAATTTTGCGAGGGATGACGCTCTCGTGGAGATATTCACTCGTTCCGCCCCCGTGAGGCTGGAATTCCTGGCAGTTCTCAGCAGGGAAGTTGAAATCGTCCACTTCGTTGCGGATAGAAACTTTTGCACCAGCGACGGGCTTACCCCGTCGGTCAACCACGCGAACATCAAGGTAATACTTTGGTGCGACCCCGGCGCCGCCGAAGGCTTTGAGTGCGCCAAACTTGCAATTGACCAATCCGAGGACACCTGGCTTGCTTCCCTTGCCAGTGGCCTTTATCTGGCTTTGACTAAAATCGGAATTATAGACATTCAATCGAGTCGTATCGCCGTGAAGGACAAATTCTGTTATGATCCTTTTATCATTTTCACCAGTCAGCATTAATCGGTTGATTCGCCAGTTTCCATACGCCATTGCCGGGATAGCAATTTTGACCGTACCCCGCCTTGTTATTAATCGAGTGCTATTTAGTACCAAGCTGAATGGCTGATCGATAATGATTTTTCCTGCAGTTATGTTGCCATCATCTATGACTAAAGTACCACCACGCTCTACGGCAAATGTTTTATCAGCAGGTTCGATATTCAGCGATGCATTTTTCAGAAGCAAATCTGCCCCGCCGGCAACGGTAAGGGAGACTTTGGAAACCACCTCTCTGGCGGCTGGGTTATAGGCAAAGGTGGATGGTTTATTAATCGTCTGGCAAATCTGTTTGAGTGTGGTGGCTTGGCCAGTAATGATGATGGATTTATCCTTGAGCAGTTTTGCTGGTTCAGTCGGGAACAGGTATTTACCCTCATAGACCTCCACGCCGTCGACGTAAAGGGTGTCCTTGGGATAACGGTCGGGCTGGTATCTTGATAAGCCAATATATATCGACGTGTCCTCTTTCCAGGTTTGTCGAGCCGTTTTGCCCCTGAAGCGGAATTGGCCATCAATATAGCAATACAGCCGATTATCAGGTGTACGGATAATTCTTACCTCGTGCCAGTTTTTATCGACGGGGAATTTTTCATCGCGATCGAACTTGCTACCGCCAACCCGGAAGGCCTGAAAACCGTCGCAAGCCACACCGTACCAGAATGGATAAAGATAGTATCCATTATTGTGGGCGTAATAGAATCGCAAATTGGTCTTTCCGCCCTTCATTACCGTCTTACCATTGGGGAAGCGGAATCGAAGTTTCCACGTGCCGAACTCGATTTGCGACTTGTTCCGCAGGAAGGTCAGCAGTTGCCTGGGATAATTCGGCTCTGGGGCTATAGAGGTGGCTTGGACGAAGCAAGATGAGACGTCTAATTTTTTGAGTTTTTCATACCAGGGTCCGTATCCTCTGCCCCACTTTCCACCTGGAAGGAATCTCCATAGTTCTTGCCAGGGTCGCCACTTGGCCGAGATAGCCGTGGTGTTCCATTCGGGCAGTTTTCTGCCCCAAGGATCGGTCTCGGTACGCTTGGCATATTTTTTATCGGTGAAGTAGTCGAAAAGCGTCGGGGCTTCTTCCTTGCTCAGAGTCGAGATAACCCATTCAGCATGGGCTACGCCATCCTTACTGATGGCTTGAACGTGTATTTCCCAGATGCCCTTTTCATTGGGCACAGTGAAGTGAAAGGAATTGCCCTTCGCTTTTTTTTGTACCTTTTTATTAACTTGCCAGATGTATTTCTTCACCCCCTCTGCCTTGACAGTAAAGGTTATCTTATCGCCACCCTTGACCAGGTACATCCTATCCTGCGGGCCGTCTTTGTTTTTCGTATGCCCACCAGCGGATAAAACTTCCTTTATTACCGGCTTAGCCCATGCAACTTGCGCTGACGAGAAGAGAGATACCACCCAAAAAGTAATTACCACCAATGCTGTTATCTTTTTCATCTTCTTATCCTTTCTTGTACTCGTTTATTTCACCACCACTTTTACTGTCATTGCCTTATCTTTCCCTTCCTGACGATACCAGGAAGCATCGGGGTTGATGCCCTTGAGTGATGCTTTCCTGCCGTCAGGAGTAATTACTTCGACGGTATATGTGAACTCTTTCTTGCTGGCTTTATCCTGGACATAATCGGCAAGTACCCAGAGATTACCATCCTTTTCTGCCGGATAGTTTTGGTTATCTACTTCGTTGATGATTTTGACCTTGGCGCCGGGGATTGTCTTTCCATTTGCATCAGTTACATCGACTTTGAGATAATACTTTACCACAGCCCTTGCCATATCGGTCGGCACGATAAGCTTAGCAAACTTTGCGTTAACCAGACCGAGCGTACTTTCAACATAGCTGGGTCTGACGTATCCCTTTATCCGCATTCCTTTGCGAACAACGATGTTTTCTTTGGGTGCATGGATGTCGTAGATATTGAGGTTCTTGTAATCAACGTCATTCATCATAAAGGTTAGATTCAACGGTGAGTGCTTTCCCTTAAAGGTAAGGTCTCGTATATCGAATCCAATCGTTCGAATGCTTATCATCGCCAGCCAGAAGCCCTTGTTGCCTTTGAACTTGTTCTTGAGCGCCTTGGTACGGAACTCCCCCGGGCGAGGCCAGAGATGCTCATAATCTGCTGTGTCTACCTCATGAATGTTGGTGAACTTCGTGTTGGTAATCTCCACCTGCATCGGGCTAGAGATGAAGAAATAACCGAAGTTGTCTATCGTTGAGTTGTGAATGAGCAAGGTGCAAAGCCCGTGATACCACAAATTAGTTGTCCAGGGAGTGTATATTGGACTATGCAGCGGGCCTGCATGGTATCCAAAATGCGTGATACTGGCCAAACGCCAATTGAAATAATGTTCATTCGTCGTGGTGATTTTGCTGTTATTCATTCGTAAAGTTGCCCCGAACATTACAGCAAAGTCATATTGACCGTCCTTCTGGCAATCGAATTTCAGCGTCTCGCCATCTAATACAAGTTCGCTTCCCTCGCTGATGACGAGATTCGTTCTGCATATTGCGGTTTTGGTTTTGCGATCATACTCAAATAATTTTTTATTCCGTATTCGATTGGATATATCGCGCAGACGAATGTTAGTTCCTTCTACGACAATGCCTTTCTTTATAACAGGCAGATACATCTGATTGCCCCATCTTTTTACTGTTCTGCGGGACAGGTTAATCGCTATGGGCTTGGGTGGAACGAGGAAATAGGTCGGCGAGCCGAACCTGAACCAACGTTCTATTTCCAGCGGCTCCCACCTCTTCCAGACCCAATCATGGATGTATTCCCCATAACGAATACTTCGCGGAAAGAGATAACGATTGCGATAAACTTCAACCATATCACAGCAAATTACTCCCTCGGGGTTGCGGTCCGGACGGTAATGAGCCAACTTGATGTTTAATGAAGCACATTTCTTGCCCCGCAGCTCCCTGCCTCGAAATTGGAATGTCCCATCTGTCCACGTGAATAGTCCACCGTCGGGCGTTCGGATAATCTTTACTTCATGCCATATCTTGCGCACCGGCGACCAGCCACAGTCGTGATCAATACGATTTACATGCCCCAATCCGGTATAGTTGTGGCTATCCATCGAACGAACGTACCAGAAGGGCGGAATGGTGGGGTCTTCAGCATCGATGAAGCAGAACCGCAGGTGCGTCCAGCCGCCCCTGCCATCGTAGTGATCAGCCGGTAGGAGAAATTTAAAAATCCACGTACCATATGCAATATCAGAAGGCGTGTATATTGTTGAATTGACGTTGCCTTCGTCGTCGGTCGGTCCGGATGAAGCACTCTGCAAGTAGCATCGGCTTGGGTCTGGTGGGGATTGATCGGCAACGGTGTACCAATCGATAGGCGTGCGTCCCCATGGATCAGTTTCTGTCCTATTGGTGAACCGACCATCCGTAAAGTATTCGAAAATATCCGGCGCTTCTTCCTTCGGCAAGGTCGAGACGACCCACTCTGCATGGGCTACACCATCCTTGCCAATGGCTTGAACGTGTATTTCCCAGATGCCCTTTGCCCGTCGGGGAATTGTCAAGGTAAAGGTATTGCCGTTTATCCCCGATTGTATTTGCTTATTGACTAACCAGACGAACTTATCTGCCCCCTTAGCCTTGACGGTAAAGATTATCTTGTCGCCTGGTTTGACGAGATACATTCTGTCATGCGGGCCACTTTTATTTTGTGTGTGCCCGCCGGTTGAGGAAATCTCCTTTATCACAGGCGGAGCTGCTATGCCTTGGTTTGCACAAATCAACCCCAGTACGATAACCAGTGATACGATCTTTTCTTTCAACATCTTTGCCTCTCCCAATAGGACTCTAAAGATAAGTTAGTAAGTTAGTAAGACCAGCTTCACTAAAGCATATTCAGATAAACAAAATAGGTTAAGCAATGTTGCGTAGTATAACAA
>JAGHBS010000088.1 GCA_021160865.1 Planctomycetota bacterium
GAATAACCTCGGTAGGTCACGTTTGGCAGTAGTAATTTCGCGCCGTCACGGCAATGCCGTTCGTCGCAATCGCGTCAAACGGCTTTGTCGAGAGGCATTTCGAACCTGTCGTGATAAACTGCCTCAATCATATGATTACATTATCAATCCGCGAGTCGGCATGGAATTAAGTCTTGAAGCGATAAAACGCTCCTTGCAGGATTTGTCTGTACAGATAGTTTCGGAACAGGAGAACAAGTGAGCAAGAGAACGGTGGCAAATCAAGACAGATGCAATCTGCTTGCAAAGTTGATTATATTATTTGTGCGTTTCTACCAGATGACACTTTCGCCGATAATCGGTCATCAATGTCGTTTTGTGCCATCGTGCAGCCAGTATTTTATCGAGGCTGTCAGCAAGAGGGGGGTGGTGGTTGGTACTCTCAAAGGCATCTGGCGGATACTCCGTTGCAATCCGTTCAGTAAGGGTGGATACGATCCGGTCGATTGATGAGGCGAATGATTTCTTGACACCAGCCTGTTGCTGCCTATGCTTTTGGAGGCGATTAAATTGATGATGTAGAGGGATGGTAATGAGCGCTCAGAATATAACTGTTATAGGTTTGCAATGGGGCGATGAGGGCAAGGGTAAAATTGTTGATTTACTCGCCCGTAATTGCCGATACGTGGTTCGCTATTGTGGTGGGGCAAATGCAGGGCATACCGTCACTGTTGCAGGAGAACGTTATCCCCTGCACCTGATACCCTCTGGCATCCTGCATAAGGGAGTACATAATATCGTAGCCAATGGTGTGGCGTTTGACCCGGTAATTGCCCTTAAGGAAATTGATACACTTCGTGAAAGAGGGGTAACCATCAATGCAGAAAATCTTTCTATATCATCCTCAGCTAACGTGGTGATGCCCTACCACAAATTGGCTGATCGACTCAGTGAGCAGAGTTTGGGGTCAGGTAAGATAGGAACGACTGCATTAGGTATCGGACCTTGCTATTCCGATAAAGCTGTACGTACCCTTGCGATTCGTGTTGCCGATTTGCTTGCTCCGGAGACGCTCAAGGAAAAGATTGCTCGGATTGTCGAGATAAAGAGCAAAATCTTCAAATCAGTCTTCGGCTATGATGAACCGATTGATGCTGAAGGAATCTGGTGGGAGTATTGCGATTATGGCAAACGCCTGTCAGAGATGATAACCGATACAGGGGCAATTCTACGCAGCGCCTGGCAGAAGGGCGAGCGCATCTGCTTTGAGGGCGGTCAGGGAAGCATGCTTGATATCGATCATGGTACATTTCCCTACGTTACCAGTTCATCAGTGACTGCCTGTGGCGTGCCGGCTGGTGCAGGTGTACCACCAAAGGCAGTCGGACGCGTCATTGGAGTAATCAAGGCGTACACCTCCCGTGTAGGGGCAGGGCCATTTCCAACCGAGCAGGATAATCAGATAGGTCAATATCTCCGTGAGCATGGCAAGGAGTATGGTACTACGACCGGCCGACCAAGACGATGTGGCTGGTTCGATGCAGTGGCAGTAAAGTACGCTGCTGATTTGTCCTGCGTGGATGAACTGGCATTGACGCTGCTTGATGTTCTGGGTGGGCTTGAAACCATCAAAATATGCACGGAATATCGCTTTGATGATGATAAAGCGGTTCAACACCTTTCAATTCCCATGCGTATGCCGTCGGCTAAATGCGTTTATGAAGAATTGCCAGGATGGGATGAGCGAATTGAAGATGTGCGAAGTTTTTCAGACCTACCTGCCAACGCCCGCGCATACGTCCAGCGGATAGAAGAACTCATTGGCAAGCCCGTTGGGCTGATAAGCATCGGACCCCAACGAGAACAGGTCATCAAGCATAATACTGGATTGGATGATATTGTTGTATAAGGGATTTTCTTTATTGCAGTGTATAGTTAGAGAAACGAGGTTTTGTCATGGTGGATATATCCCCTCAACCAGTAGCGGCAGCCAGGGCGGAACTTGGCATACCTGACGAGCGTTTTCCTCGTCATGTAGCAATAATAATGGATGGCAATGGACGATGGGCGCGTCGGAGAGGTCTTCCCCGACAGGCAGGACATTCCGCAGGTGCAAAGGTCGTCCGCAATATAGTAACCGAAGCAGCAAGACTCGGCATTGAGGTATTGACGTTATATTCATTTTCTATTGAGAATTGGCGCCGCCCGCAGGAGGAAGTAAATGCCTTGATGCACCTTTATGCTGATTATCTTCGCAAAGAGCGTCCGACGTTGATGGAACATAATATCAGGTTGAAGCATCTGGGTAGACGTGAAGGTTTGCCTGAAAGTGTATTGAGGGAACTCGACACTTCGCTGGAGGCTACTCAGAATAATACGGGAATGTGGCTTTGCTTGGCATTGAACTATGGAGGCAGGGTGGAACTAATCGAGGCTGTCCGCTCCATTGCCAGGGATGTTGCTGCAGGTAAAATTTCACCCGAGCAAATTGATGAGGGTGTGATTTCTAATGCGCTCGATACTGCTGGGTTGCCTGACCCTGATTTGCTCATCCGTACTGCAGGTGAAATGCGGATAAGCAATTTTTTGCTCTGGCAGATCTCTTATGCTGAGTTTTATGTTATCGATACGCTTTGGCCTGATGTAACGGAGGAAGATTTCCGCCAGGCAATTCGTGCCTATGCTGGCAGGCACCGCCGCTTCGGTGGCGTAGGAAATAGCAATTCAATTGCTCAGGGGTAATCAAATCGATGGATATGTTTGGTAACAAATCCAGCACGGGTACTTTCATTTTCGGATCGAGTCTTTCAATTCTGCATGAAAAGTAATCTAATTATCATCACAATGCTCAAGCGGATTATATACGGATTATTACTGATAGCGGCTTCGGTGGGGGTAATCGGGCTTGATTGGTTCATGGAGCAGAGGGGGATTCCGGAGATATCGGGGACGGGGGAGGTTTTTAAAGGTGTCATTTTGACTGCGGTTGTCCTTTTGTTGATTTTGGTATGTTATCGCGAGTTATCTGGTCTGGTCATTGCTGCTGGTCATCCTCGCTTGGGGGTGGTGGGGCTAATTTGTACCCTTGCAATCGTAGCATTGCCTCTTTATCAGCAGGTTATAATGGCAAGATATTCAGGGGTGAATAGTTCATCGCTGATGATATTGCTTCTGACGATGATTGTATTAATTGTATTTCTGGAACACATTATCCGCTTCCGTACGGCGGGTGTTATTGACCGATTATCTACTACGATGCTGGCAATTTCTTATCTGGGTGTTTGTGGTGCGATGGTATTGACTATCAGGGTGGATTTCGGCATCGTTGCCTTTACGACGTTTTTAGTAGCGGTGAAAACGGCTGACATCGGGGCGTACTTTTCCGGATCGCTCATTGGCAAGCATA
>JAGHBS010000038.1 GCA_021160865.1 Planctomycetota bacterium
AATCAGGCGATGATCAAAGCAATCGAGATTTCGGGGCTTCAATGTGGCCGCGTCTGAAATGACGCGGAAATGAGCCTCAAGACGCAAAAGAGGCTGGAAGTTCCAGAGTCTGCTTCAATGTGACCGCGTCTAAAATGACGCGGAAATCTGCTCGCTATGAGTTCCACCGCCAGCCGCGACATGGGGCTTCAATGTGGCCGCGTCTGAAATGACGCGGAAATGGCGGAAGATTTTCTGCTTACACTCCAAAAATTTTTTAGCTTCAATGTGGCCGCGTCTGAAATGACGCGGAAATAGTCGGCTTTTCAATGCACGCAACGAATGCGACTTATGAAGTCGTTTTCGAGTAGATACTTTTATCTGCGTATTGTATTGCATTATCATTTTATAATATTTCGTTGGAAGTATTTACTTGTCAATGTCTTCGAGCGGCAGCAAGGGTTTATGAATCACTCGGCTGCTCGAAGTTATCATATTACCATCACCCTAACGGGAGGTGAATAAGGTTTTCCAATACATTCCAGTTTTGTGTGGATGTCGCTGTCGGATGGTCCAAGGTTCAGGATTATTATTTGATCGTGTTTATTATTGATGTTCTGTTTTAGTTCGTGTTTGAGTCGAAGAAGTTCGATGTCGTTTAGTTGACAGAGAAAGACGCTGAACTGTACGTGGTCTCCATTTCCCATAAGTATTTTGAATACGGAGTTTCGTCGTTTATCATTTGATATATCATACGCGATGAGATATCTTTTTCGCATAGTATATTTCCTACTATCGGGTGGTGATGCTTTTGTATTGTGGAATATCATCCAGAAGCCACTTTGCTAATAATTTGGCTTGTAGTCTTATGATGGTTCGCCAGGAGCAACGATAGTTGAAGATGGGGTGCGTTACGAGTTGGTCGAGTCGGGCTTCATATGCTTTGATGAATGCTTTTCGGCCAGCGTCATTGAGGACGCATCCTGCGCGGGAGGTGGTGAAGTTTTTTATAGTAACCATACCGGTATTTACGGCAGTGATAACGGCACTGTCGACGATAAGCGGGCGGAATTCTTCCATGGGGTCCAGTGCCAGAGCGGGTCTTCCGTGTCGGGGTTTATGATAAAGTCCCCACCAAGGGTCAAGACCTTCAGCTAATAGTGCGACGGTACATTCTTTTACGAGCAGGGCATATCCGAAAGAGAGCAAAGCATTTATGGGGTCTTTGGGTGGCCTTCGGTTGCGTGAGGTGAAATCCCACTTGCCTGTTTGCAAGGGTGGGGCAGCATTGGAGTTTCGTGGAGAAAGCATCGCTGCGAAGTTAGCATAGTATCGAGCAGCGAGGTTTCCTTCCAGGCCAAGCAGGTGTTTGCAAGATCGGGCGGATGGGATTTTGGCAAGAAGGTTCGTCATTTTGTCGAGGTCGCGCTTTGGTGTCGGTGTTGCGTTTCTGCGTAGTAGAGTTCTTTGATTAGTGCCTTTTCCTGCAACTATTGCCTTAGCGAGGGCGAGGCGTTTGGTGGGACTTTGAGCTGCACGAAATTGTTGGGCTCGGACAAAGGCGTTTCGTATGGTGATGCCTGTCGTTAGTCCACAAAACCAATGGCCGGTGGTGTAGTGGATGATTGGAATCCCTTCCTGGCAAAGCCATTTGAGGGTTTGTGCAGTGATAGAGACGTTGCCGCAGAGGACGAGTTGGCTGACGTCCTTCAGTGCGATTGTGCCAATCTTCTCTTGACCTTTGCGGATGAGGAGTGATTTTCCACTTTTTCCGATAATGGCTCCTTGTTCTTGGATATACAAGGGCAGGGCGTCATCGCGAATAGGGAATAGGCGTCGGATATCGGTAATGTTTTTTATTTGAGAGGGATTAGTGAGTGTGCGTGTTTCATCAGGCAAGCAGATACCTGCCAGTGAACAATTATTGCATTTTGGACTATCGTCCAGCGGGGGAGGTAATTTTGTCTCATTAGCAGCCTGATGTGCTAACTGGATTAGTTGGCGTGTTCGGGCTTCGAGTTCTGCAGTAAATGGGATGTCAACACGAGTACGTGAGCCGACGAAGTACAATACGCCATGATCGCATTGGTAGCCATGTTCACGGAGGAGCAATCCTTGAGCCATCAGTTGAACACGTTCGGGTTCCCACGACTGCTGGGAGTTATCAGGCACTTTGCCTCGCTTGGTTTCAACAGGGACAGCGTGGTCATCAGCGGTTGATACCAGGTCGAGTTTCGCAATTATGCCGAGGGTTTCAGAGCTTAGTAAGACGGAGCGTGTAATGACCGGAGATTCATCGGGACAGGAGGTATGTTCCTGCTGGGTTGATTCTTCATCGTCGTTCTGATGGGAAATTTCATCGGGGTCGGGTAATACATGATCGAAGTTGTCAACACGATTGTGGACATTGCGTCCATCGACAGTAAGAAGATTATCAGCCCATCGGTCTTGAACGTACATGAGGTAGAATAATCTGGGGCAGTAGGCATATTCATTTAGCATTCGGACAGGAAGAAGGTTTGATTGGAAATTGTCCCCCCGTTTGCTCATTGGTTAATTCCTGCCATTATTCCGAAGCCACAATGTCTTCCTGCCCCGATTGCTAACGGTCCGGGGACACGCACGCCGTTGTTGAAGCGGATTATTAAATGGACAGCGGTTTGGGTCTGGAGGTGATCGGGGCGGAAATACCCTGTTGGTTTCTTGTCACGATCGTACTTATGAGCAGAGAATGACTTCGGCCAATATGAAAACGGACTCCATTCGTAGGTGCATGGTTGCTCGATACCTGCTTGAGCAAGGGCGGTTTCGATGAGTTTGCGTCTCTTGGAGGGTTTGCGATCATCATGACCGGGGAGAATTACAGGCGTGACAGTTGCCCATTGATTCGCCTCTGATACGTAGTGCCAAACGACATTATCATGATAGACGCGTATAAGTGTAGGCGGGCCTTGCGGGCCAAATTCGATACCATTTAGCGGTTCAAGTTGTTGTTCATTGATACGGCGGGCAAGGTGCTCGAGTAATCGGTCATCTCCCGGTGGGGCGACAATCATAACTCGACGGATGGCTTGGTCTGCGTGAGGATGCCCGATTGATGGCAAAGGAATGTATGAAAATTGACGATGCATCTGCGATGCCTTATCCCGATGTCCAGCAACGTATCGTTCGACCCAATCGTCGTCAACTCCCTCCGGAGGTGCTTGCTTCATGCACTTGACCGCCAGATGCCGTACCATACCGGCAATGTGTGTGATTTTTCGCTGAGGGTAACGGCAGAATGAACCATCATCGTGGCGAAGTTCAAAGGTAGCCATCGGTCGTCCGAGAGGATCATTCAATCGGTGATAGGCGGTGATTTCGAATCTGGAGAGCGGTTCGGGAGGAGTTAATATCCGTTTGCGTAAGCTGATTCGGTTAAGAAAGGAACGGTAGCGTCTTTTTAGAGCATCGAGAGTTCCATTCATGGGTGTGCGCAGGGTTTTTTGGAAAGTCGGATAGGGGGTAGGCTTCCATCGTTCGCCCGGTATTTGGGATACTTCCTGGGCGGTGAGGCAGCGGCTAAATCCTACAGCAAGGTCTATTCCCCAACCAAGTGCGAACAGGCGTTTTGATGCTTGGGATATTGCTTGAATGATTTCATCGGCTGGTTTGGGGTTGCGGAGTTGCCAGAGATAGTGGACGGTATCACCGTCTAACATCTTTACCGGACGGATTGCCTTCATGGTGCGGTGCTTGGCAGGATCGGTTTCGCCGGTACCTGAGTAATTTCCTTTGCACCACGCCTTTGCCAAGATATCCGTATCATTGTTGGGAACGGATATGTAATATGGTGTGCATCGGGCATGCTGTGGTGCAATGATGATTGGTGGAGATTGTTTTTCAAGCCACCGCAAAGCATTTTCGAAGACGCTATCGTTATCAATTTTATCAGCGTTGGCGGCGATGA
>JAGHBS010000195.1 GCA_021160865.1 Planctomycetota bacterium
ATCGAAACCAGTCTTGTGTCTTGGACCGTCCTGCCAGTTATCGCTCAATCCTGTTTCGATGAATCTCAAAGCCGCATCGTTTACATCAACCACACGTCGCCACGTAATCGTTTCAGGATCGATATTCAATCGAGGTAAACCCGTTTTAGCCCACTTGGCATCATCAGCGTGGGCTTCATGTTTGATGCGAGCGTCGATGGCGGCAGCCAGGAGATTATTGGCTATACTAACAGCGTGGATATCACCGGTGAGGTGCAGATTGAACTCTTCCATCGGGATTACCTGACTAAACCCACCACCGGCAGCTCCACCCTTAATGCCGAAGGTCGGTCCCATCGAAGGCTGGCGGATGCAGAGGAAACTCTTTTTGCCCAGCAGTGCCAATGCCTGTGTAAGGCCAACCGAAGTGGTTGTCTTACCTTCGCCCAGCGGCGTGGGAGTTATGGCGGTTACGTCTATGTATTTACCGTTGGGGGCGTCAGCAAGACGTTCGAGTATTTCAAGCTTGACCTTGGCTTTGAATTGCCCGTATGGTTCCAGCTCGGATGGTAAGATACCAGCAAGATTAGCAATTTCCGTTATGGGTGCCGGATCAGCAGAACGTGAGATTTCAATATCCGGCGGAATTGATTTTGTCATCGTTTACTCCTTCATGTTGCTATGGTGATGTACAATTATATTTTTCCATAGGGCTTTTTCACGAAGGCTATCACATTTTAGACGAGGGGTTTGTCTTTTTCTGCTCCTTGGAGGGCGTGGGGATGTAGTAGGGAACTTCTTCAATGCTTTTTATAATCCAGTCTCCCGGGTATGGCCTCGGTTGACCGATGGAGGGGGTTTTCCCCGTTATTTGCTGTATTGCCCAGGCGGCTGCAATCATAAGCCGCTTATCATAACCGTCTTCAAGAAGCCATCGAAGGTCATTTAGTGCCTCGGTGGCCTTGAGTTTCCCCAACGACTTTGCAGATTCGAACTTGCAACGAATAGGCGCATATCTGCGACGAAGCTGCTTGCGAAGTTCATCAATAACGATAGGTCGTGTTTTCTCATCCACCAGAGCAGGCATCATCATATCCGCAGTCCATCCTGACCGCTTCGCTCTGTATCTTTCAAAGCCCATCGAACTAAATCGCATTATTACTGGCAGGGCATCATATATCTGAAGTATCACTGCTGCTTCTATTAAGGCAGATGAGTTATCTTCTGGTACTGGCTTGGGGTGGATAGGGTCCAGGTAAGTTTGCCTCAGTGCCCAGAGAGTATAATCTGCGCAATCAATAAGGCGTTTTTTTATACTTTTGGAAGCACGTTTATCACCAAATTGTCCCAGTGATGCCGCTATATCCTTCAAAACCGGATCAAGCACTCCCACCTTGTTGAGCAGGTCGATACGTTCATCATAGGCTTCATAACTCTTCAGCGTGGTCAGAATGTAGCTCAAGGAAGCCAGATTCCGTGCAAGTTTCAGTCTCTTACGATTGAGAGTAAGCCACTCTTTGGTAGTCATCTTTTCCCGCAGTTTTTTGATTATTTTGAGATATTGATCTTTAATTTTTACAAAGAGTTCACCTGCCTTTTTTGCAACATCCTGTGTGGATATTTCCTCCAGAGCAATCCTTGCAGCCTGATGAAGCTGTTTCGGAGGAGTGTCAATGAGAATTTGGAACAATCGGTCTGTACTTTCGACAATTTTGAGTTTACCGGCAGCCCTTACGGCTTCTAATCGCACCGGTGTTGAGGAATCATAAAGAAGTTGCTGAATCCTTTTGCGATAGCCCCTGACAGCAAGTACTCGAACGGCACCGATTCGTATCAGGGGGTTTGGATTTTTACTCAATGATAATATGGTTTTGTCCAGTCTTTCAGGAGGGCCAAGTTTGGCTAATGATGAAAGAGCCTGGCTGCGAATTGCAGGTAGTTCTCTATCGTTGCCTATTATTTTTTCCAACAAGGTTATTAATTTCGCATCGTGTTTGGCAAAGGCAGCATTTTTGACAGCAGCAAGACGAACCGATGCAGATTTATCGTTGATTAATTCTCCAAGTACCTGCGATGAAGGAGATTTTTCCATCTCCGAGAGAGTATTGAGAACATCGGTTCGAATTGTAGGATCGGGGTGCTTGAGCAGTTTCATTAGCGGCTCTGCCAGTACGGGCTGTTTTATATAACGAACAGCCCGTATCAAGCCGGTTAGGTCTGCCTGTTTAGGATAGGTCGATATATTACTACAGGCTTTTTCCAATGTGTCTTTTAGTAGTCCAAGTGCCTTTTCAGGCAGAAATTGACAAAGCGCTAAGGCAGCAGCGCAACGAACGTGATAATCTTGGTCGTCCAATGCCTTCTTTAGTATCTCGATAGCGTTGGAGTTATTCGTTTTGCTAAGGTCTAAAACCGCTCGTTGGCGGACGAGAGGGTTGGGGGCCTTCAATGCTAACTGTCCCAATAGTCGGATTGTGCGATCATCTCCGAAATACTGCCTGTGCGACTTACCATAGAAGAAGGGCTCTGGTATTGGTGCGGCAGGGCTTGCGGATAAAACTTCACTGCCAACGTAAGGCAGGACAGAATAATTCGCTGCTGAACCCCTTGCCACTGAAGTACCAGCAGCCAGTGATATCAATAACATCAATTGGAAGGATAATCGTTTCATTTTGTTTCGTTGATTTATTTATCAGCCCTACAAAGTTGGAAAACCCTTATCACGCTCAGAATGAAAAAGACAACAATAGCTGTTGATATTATGTATAGGTACGGCTGAAACAGATTGTAATTGCTCATGTACCTATCGCCAGCAGCATCCATAACAGCAGTTATGGGATTAATCATAAAGGCTATTTCCATAAATCGTGGTCCGAAGATACCTTTGCCCAGTAGTGCTAGCAGCGTCACCATAGACATTGCCAGAACCACCCCATATGTCCACGCAGTTGCTACAGAGGTTTTGGAGAACATACTCGAAAAGAACATTCCTGCAGCCGTTACGAATACACTGGTGATACCCACGACTGCCATTACCCTTATAATGTTCGGTAGAAGCCCTTTTTGGAAGTAAACCAGGATTATTAATGCCGGTGAGCAACCTATAATCATCAATAATAGCGGAATGAAGCATGCTTGGAGTTTGCCGCTTACAATTCTCCAAGCAGGTAAGGGCGTGATGCGCAAGAGGTCCCATACCCCACTTTCACGATCACTTGAGATTGCCCCGCTCGTCAATGCCGGCCCTGCAAGGATTAGCAATACAATCATCAAGATACCAATAGCATCAGTCATAGCAGATATCGTTGATACGCTTTCAGCAGCCAAGGCTGACACAGATATACTTACCAATACCATCAGTGCAATACTTATCATTAGTGCTATTGCTGTTGCTCTTGCCAACCAATGCAATTGAAGCGTGCGTCGTGTACGGCACTCTTTAATCAATACAGGATTTTGCCACCACCCGATATGGCGTTTGCGTTTTCGAGGATCAAAGAAGAACAGATACAAGACGGTTCTGCCGGTTATTTGACCTCTTTCAACTACTTTTAGTCCCTCCCTCGGTTTGGCAGGTATCAGTGCACGATGGAGTGTGAACATGAGCATCAAGGTTGTTATCATCGTGATACCTATTGTGATTAACAGATACATTTGCCAGAATGCTGGCCAACCCTTTGCGCCAGTGGTGTATGGACCGTCAGGGACCAAAAGAGATAGCATCGCTTCAAGTGGGCTAAAACTTGCCAGGACGTGCATAATTCCCGCCCCGATCGGTCCTGCTCGGTGAATAAGTTTTCCACTAACAGGCCAGGTAGGAATGGCAAAGACGAAGACCACTAAAAGCAAAACAAAGTAAGTCGTGATGATTGCTCGATAACTTCTATGCATCAGTACGCTTACCATCAGTCCGATCATCCCCAAATACACCGCTGATACTAACAAGATGGCAACAACGGCTAATATCTCTTTTGGATCAACTCCGCCAAGCAGCATCAGACTGAAAAGTGCTGGAATACCTGTTAGCACTACCAATATAAGGAAGGTCAAGGCACCGGTGATCTTACCGAAGACGATTTTTAGCGCACTCATAGGTGTGGCTAATAAACTCTCAAGTGTGTTTCGCTCCCTTTCAAGGGTGATTGAAGTGGAAGTGAAGGTAGGCGCAACAAGTACGACTAACGCTAACTCACCAATACTTATAATCATCAACAACTTCCGTGCCTGTTGACCTTCGATATCCTGAAGCCCCTCTGCCGGCCAAAGCAACCAGAGCAAAATAGCAATTGCCGTGAGGAACAATATCTGCAACACCATTGCCTTGCTACTTCGCAGAGAGAACAGCACTTCTTTTCTAACAATTGGGTTCATCATTATCCTGTTGTATCAACTGCTTCATTTTGTTGCTGGGGAGCCTGTTCAATTTCTCCTTCAAAACCACTAACAGTCATATAGGCTTCTTCGAGAGTAAGGGGTACTTCTCGCACGGTGACTACTCGTAGATCAGCACGGACGAGTTTATCAGTCAGCTCGGCAAGTTCCTCATCATTACCGTTAAAGTGGAAATTGACTACGTTGTCTACCTCAACGGAACGCTCGATATTCTCGCATTGCGCATTTTGTGAAATCAGTTCTATGGCTTTATTGACATC
>JAGHBS010000259.1 GCA_021160865.1 Planctomycetota bacterium
ATTCTGATTCCCCTCGGTCACCTCGACCGTGAAAACGACCATTAAGAAAGGTTACTGAAATACACAGATAAACCTCATCTTGCCTGCTTTCCTCGGGAAAATAAGCATTTTGTTGTTGGTAATCAGACATGTTTTACTCCGATTAGTCAGGCTTATTTCTTTGTTTTTTCTTTAGCAACGTCTTCCTTTGCCTTATTCTTATCGAATTCGACAGTTCGACTTTCTCCTACGCCAAATGCATCAGCGGCTGCTATTGCATAAGCAAGGGCATCATCGTGGGTAATTGATGCAGGGACTCTTCTGCCGTCACGGTAGACCTCGACAAATTCGCGCGGCTTGTCAGGATCAAGAACGAGATTACAGCCCTGTCGTAAATAGCAGGGAGTTTTAGCGGTAAATGCAACCAAAGCCAGCCCCAAAATGTATCGTCGCAGTGCGAGGGTGCGATCGGCATCGTTGTCAACTTTGAGCTGCTGTAATGCTGCCAGACTTAATGTAGCATCACGACGAATACCACCCGTAGCAATGACACCACCAGGAGATCCAGTAGCAGGAACGTGAATGAACCCACGCTGTGCGTAAACATCGTGGACTGTCTTGTCCTTGGGGTCATCAAGCAAGCCTTCTGCAACATAGTCAACTGCAGGGATATACTGTGCTGAACGTGTAAGTTCCAGGACATCGAAAGCGCGGATTACAGACGATACCAGCCTGGGCACCTTTGCCTGGGTATCACGTGAATCCCAGGCACCAAAGACCAACGAAGTAGGGGCGATCTTGGCTAATGGTTCAGCATTTCCTTTTAGGACTTCTTCAAATGCCTGATTAAGTTCTTCTTGCAGTTCGGAGCATCGTACTATTGCGTCGCCTGCACGATGTCCTGCTTCAAGGAGATTAACCTCCTTTTCGCCTGCTTTGATGACAATCTGCGGGATGAGCTTAGCGTACTTTGGTTCAGCAAAGATTGGTTCAATTCTATTAGCCTGTGATCCGACGCTGTCAATCAAGCAGACGTTTTTACCATCTTTCTCGTCACTGAAGCGGTCGATATTGTATCCGCCCTTGAAACCGTCGCCTGCAGCAAACGTCGGTGGAAAGACCACACCATCGTGTCCTTCCACAGGCATGAGATATTCACGAATTACTAATGCTGCAGGACCATCATCACCAACTAACCAGGAATCGTACTTGCTAATAGTTTCGCTCATGATTTATCTCCTTATATAGGGGTTGCTGAAAGAAACGATTTATGCTTCTTCTGTTCCGAACGAAACGCAACTTCGAACTGATAGGCAGCCGTGTTTGGAATGGGTAAGGTACCATTCATAACTGCTTGAACGATAATGATGGGTAAAGGATGCGCCCATGCAAAGTATTTGAACTGCCGCCGTTCATTTATCGGTGCGGGTCGGCATCGTTGAAGACCTACCAGACATAAGAACTCAACTGCAGGATATGCAGTTGTTTCCATACTTAGCTCATCCGGAGAGAAACCAACGTCGAGGGCATGGGCGTTTTGTCCTCGTCGGGCATCAAAGTAATATGGTTCAACCTTCTTATTAGGTTGATCAGGATCGTAAACAACCATACCTTCATTGAAGAGATATTCATTCCTCTGGATATGTTTTATTCCTTGTTGCATAGCACGAGCAATTCGTACGCAATCCATGCTACCTGCCCATGTCTTGAATTGCTTACCGCCTGAAGATTCGTCCGTCCACCAATCCAGTGTTATATTGAAGGGATTGGACAGATATATTGGTGATGCCTTTGAATCGTTTGGATTAATCGGATTCAATTCTGCCGAAATAATTTTATCGAGCAGTTCCATGAGAGTACCAGCGGCTCTGATATAGAACTCATCATTTTTGAACCATCCTTCTGCAACTGGCCAGAGGCGGTCGGCAAGTTCGAGCAAGCCGCAACAGGCAAAAAACTGCCCCGGATTGGTCAGGTCAACCTTTACACGAATTGACGGTTCTATGGTATTGCTCATGACGATGCCTCCATGGTTTTTGCATCAGTTTCAGCAGGGGCAGTTCGAGACCCTTCAGCGCTGGCAGCCCAATCGGCAGCGCGAAGCAGCGATTCAAGATATGCCAAGCCCCACCGCCCATATCGGCGCTGCAAGCGTGCATATCGACGAATTGATTCAAGTGCAACTTTATCACATTCGTTTTGAGAGTAATTAGGATCTGCGGTTGTATCATGAGGGAAGTACGGTCTGGCATATCCATGATGGGCTGCAATCAGGTGCAATACAAGGTCCTTCATCTCGTCATCAAGTTGGGCGAAGTTTCTCAGATGAGGATTATTGGAATTGATAACATCAAGCATCGAGCCAAACTCGTGGCGATATTTGCTACGCCAGTTAGCCCGCCATCTATGTTCGTTTGCATCTTTACCGGGTTTTGCATATGGTTCGCTTGGATTGGGGTTTCCGATACTCCGTTGCCAGAGTTCTCGCCGTTTACCAAGGTCGTGCAAATGAGCAGCAAGGATAATAGCCTGCTTTAGGTTTTCAGGCAAAGATAATTTACTGACAATATCTTCTGCCCGTTTGACGACCTCGTCGGTATGCTCTGCAAGCGCAATTGGTTCCACCGATGCGTGGGTTGTATCTTCGGATTCAAATGGCATGACGTACCAGTGCCAAAATCGCTTTGTAGGAGGTGTTTCAGGTGATTCGATTTCTTCAGATAATTCCTCTGCATAGGGGTTGGTGTCAATCGTGCGGATTAGCACCATTCCTTCAGGTGGCGGTTCATCATCCCATATCCGACGACGGAGTTGGGTCTTCTGCTGATTATCTTTGAACCAGAAGTCGGCTACATCGTATTGTTCGTCCTCGGAGAACTCGGCAACACCATCGAACATTCCATTATGTAATCCGCCAGCGTCAGGCGGCAGCAGGATGGTACAATTCGACAGATTATCCTTCTTATTCTATGA
>JAGHBS010000266.1 GCA_021160865.1 Planctomycetota bacterium
ATAATGTATGGAACAATGCTAAAGGGGCGTACGAAGGAATTGCGCCGGATGCGAACTCGATCTCTACCGATCCTCTCTTTGCCGATCCGTCGGCGGGCGATTTTCATCTAAAGAGCAAGGCAGGTAGATGGTCTCCAAAGTTGAGAAAATGGGTTCAAGATGATACAAGCTCGCCTTGTATAGATGCTGGTGATCCAACGTCAAATTTTTCAAATGAACCCCTCCCCAATGGTGGCAGAGTAAATATAGGTGCATACGGCAACACTGCGGAAGCATCGAAAAGTCAGAAATAAGAATTACGAAGCAATACTGAAGGGAATAAATAACCGGTATTGATTAAAAGGTTACCCTGGTTTGAAAGACATTCGCTTTATTGCAACTCAGCTTTGAGCTGTTCGACGATTTTTATTGTATGTGCAACCGTTTGTTCGATAGGAACTTTTGTCGGCTTGTCATCGCTTCGGCGTTTTATCTCAGCAGCTTTTTCTTCCATGCCCTTCTTGCCGATGGCGATTCTGACGGGGATGCCGAGTAAGTCGGCGTCTTTGAATTTCATTCCTGCCCGCACGTCACGATCGTCAAGCAAGACATCTATGCCCTTATCTCGAAGTTCATCATAGATTTTCTCAGACGCAGCCACTACTTCGGAATCATCATTATTGAGGATGAGTATTATCACCTCGAACGGTGCAATGGTAATTGGAAAGATGCAGCCTGCCTCATCATGACCAGTTTCAATAGCAGCTGCTATGATACGATTTATCCCGATGCCGTAGCAGCCCATCACGCAGGGTCTTTCGGTGCCAGTTTCATCGAGGACGATTGCGCCGAGTTTTTCGCTGTACTTCGTGCCGAGTTTGAATACGTGGCCTACCTCGATACCGTGAGAAAACAACAGTGGCTTGCCCTGATATGTATCACCTTCGACGGCATTGCGAATATCGGCAACGATGACGTTTTCACCTTCGAGTGGGAAGTCTCTGCCCGGTACGATATTTCGAACGTGATAATCGGTCTTGTTGGCACCGGCTACACCTGTCGGCATCGCAGCGACGGCATAATCAATGATAAGTTTATCAGCCCTATCAGCCATATCCATCGGACCGGCAAAGCCAGTAATCGCTTGGGAGACCTTTTGTACGGTTTGATCGTCGGCTAATTCTATCCGCTCAACCTCAGCGGCAGATTTCAACTTAGCCATATTCAATTCGTGGTCGCCTCGGATGACGGCGACGATGGTCTTACCATCAGCAGCAGTGCAGATGAGCGTTTTTATCATCTCTTGCGGCGTGGTTTTCAGCAAGGCGCAGACCTGCTCGATGGTACCAGCATTGGGGGTATAGACTTCCTGTGGGGCAGGGGCTTGTGAGGCAGCCTGCCGTTTCGCCTCGTCAATTGGAAGGGGGTCAACCTTGGCCTTTTCGATGTTGGCAGCGTAGGAGAAATCTTCGGTGTGGACGATGATGTCTTCGCCGTTCTGACAAGGCACCATGAATTCATGACTTACTGACCCGCCAATCGGTCCGCTCTCGGCTTCTACGACGACGTATTTTAGTCCACAGCGGCTAAATATCCTGCAATAGGCATCGTACATTTTTTGATAACTTTTTTCTAAACCTTCCAAATCGACGTCGAAGGAATAGGCGTCCTTCATGAGGAACTCTCTGCTTCGCAGCACACCAAAGCGTGGGCGGAACTCATCACGGAACTTGGTAGCAATCTGATAGAGATTTATCGGCAGCTGCTTGTATGAGCGTAGCTCCCCGGCAATGAGCGTAGTTACCACTTCTTCAGCCGTCGGTGCAAGGACGTTTTCTCGCCCGTGTCGATCGGTAAATCGGCACATCGTTTCACCGTAATCGACATCACGGCCGGTCTTCGCCCATAACTCCATCGGTTGAAGGATAGGCATGAGTATCTCCTGGGCACCGGTCGCGTTCATCTCTTCACGGACGATGTTCTCAACCTTGGCGAGCATCTTCTTGCCCAGGGGTAAATAGGTGTAAGTGCCCGAGGCAACCTTGCGAATGAAACCAGCACGAATCATTAATTGGTGCGAGGGTATCTCAGCCTCGGCAGGTATTTCCTTGACCGTCGGAATAAATAGCTGGGAATATCGCATCTTTTATTACCCTTCCTGTCTTCGTAATCAGGCTGCTATCAATAGGGTTACCAATTTCTTTGCTTAGTGCGTCTATATTTGTAGAAAGTCTTTATAACGATATGCCAGGGGGTTTTCAACATTGCAGTCAATTTGGTACAATTTGCAGTATGAGTCAGAAGCGACGATTTATCAATCAGCTGGTAGCAGGTGAGGTGGTGGATGATATCTTTCTCGTTCGCGACAAGGACCTCCGCACCACCAAGAAGGGTGATTTGTACATAACTTGCACCCTTTGTGACCGGACGGGTCAACTTCCTGCGAGGATGTGGCAAGCGACTGAAAGTACATTCGAGCATATCCCGAACGACGGGTTTCTTCATGTTCAAGGCAGGTGCGAGGATTACCGTGGTATGCTTCAATTTGTTATAGATGCCTGTCGTCCCTATCCTGCAGAGAAGGTTAATCTTTCCGACTTCCTGCGTATGACGGAAAATGATGTCGAGGAAATGTGGGCAGAGTTGCTTGAGATTCTTCGTTCGATAAAGGATGAGTATATTAATCTGCTTATAAAGAAGTTCATATCGGAAAAGCAATTTGTCGCTGCCTTCAAGAAGGTTCCTGCTGGTTTGCAGGTGCATCATCCATTCATCGGTGGTCTTCTTGAACATACTTTGAACGTTGTCCGAGCAGCAAAGGCAATTTTACCATTGTACCCTGAGCTAAATGCTGATCTGGTTCTGGCGGGGGCATTTTTGCACGATGTCGGAAAGGTTGCTGAATTAATGGCTGGGACGAGCATCCGATATACCGATTATGGTCAATTGGTCGGGCATATCTCAATTGGTGTGATTATGGTAGCCCAAAAGGCAGAGGAAGTCGCACGAGAGATTGGCAAACCCTTCCCTGCCAAAACGCTTCATCTACTTGAACATATCATTTTATCTCATCACGGTACTGGTGAGTACGGCTCGCCGAAGTTGCCAGCTATCCCCGAAGCGTTTCTCGTGCATTATCTTGATAATCTCGACGCAAAGATATTCATGGCTACCCAAGCCATTGAGGAAGATCGAAACGAAGCAGAATCATTCACAACCTATCAGCGGCAACTTGAAACGCGAATCTACAAACGAAGCAACCAGCTACTGCAGTCAAAATCTACTGATGCTGATGAGGATAAACCGCTCTTCGATGATTCAGATTCGTCATGAAAAAGTTCCCCTTATGCTGGGGGACAAAACAACTAAGTTTTTATTTTTGTAGGTTTCCCGACAACTAAAACCTTTCCACTTACATATCCTTCTTGGGCTGTTTGGGCAATCGGCTGACCGCCGCCGATGGAAATTCTAAACTCACCTGGCTCGATAATGCCATCTCCTGCATCGTCGAAGATACACATCTGTTTTGGCATGATGGTGAATGAAATTGTTTGCGATTCGCCCGCAGCAAGACGAATCCGTTTAAACCCTGCCAGACTTCGGATTGGATGGGGGTAGGTTGCCTCAATGTCGGAGATATATAGTTGAACGACTTCGTCGCCAGTTCGATTGCCGATATTTTTCACCGTCGCTGATACCGTAAGATTTTCACCGGGCTTGATTGTTTCTGCTGATAGTTTCAAGTTGCTGTACTGAAATTTCGTATAGTTCAGGCCAAAGCCAAATGGCCAGAGGGGTTCGTCAGTAAAGTATCGGTAGGTTCGCCCCCTCATACGATAGTCTTCAAACGGCGGTAGTTGGTCGATTGAACGATAGAAGGTTACCGGCAGCCTACCTGCAGGACAATAATCGCCGAAGATTACCTCTGCAAGGACAGTTCCTGCTTCTTCTCCGCCATACCAACTCATTATGATTGCAGGGATGTTTTGCTTTGCCCATGGAATTGCAATAGCACTTCCTCCAGTTAACACCAGCACGATAGGTTTGCCTGTGGCGTGAAGAGTTTTTAATAATTCTTCTTGTCTACCTGGTAAGGTAATATCGCGGCGGTCGCCGTCTGCGTCGGAATCTTTAGCAGCGCCTTCTTCACCTTCAAGCCTTGCCGATAACCCCATTACCGCAATTATCACATCTGCCTTTTCAGCGATGGCGTGGGCTTGAGCGAAACCTTTATCACTATTGCCGGTAATTTCACATCCAGCAGCAAACATGACTTCGCCCTTATCTGCAACTGCTTGCCTAATGCCTTCATATGGGGTGATGGCCTTGGAGGGAGTACCGTTGTAATTGCCGAGCAACACTTCCACATCGTTAGCCGTCGGACCTATCACAGCAATTCGCTTGAGGCTTCGAGATAATGGCAACAGGTCGCTCTGGTTTTTTAAAAGCACGATTGATTCACGGGCAGCCTGTCGGGCAAGTTCACGATGAGCAGCACAATCGACAACATCAATGGGGATTTGGGTGAATGGCACTTCTTGAGGTGGGTCAAACATTCCTAATCGTAAGCGAGTCATAATCAATCTTTTTAGGGAGCGATTTATGGATTCTTCGTCAATTAGTCCCTGTGCGATCGCCTCGCGGAGGTGCTGATAGGTCTGCCCGCAATTCAAATCACAACCTGCCTTGACGGCAATCGCAGCTGCTTCTTCGGGGGTATCAACATACCGATGATGCTTGTAAATATCTTCGATAGCTCCACAATCGCTGACGACGTGTCCTTGAAAGTTCCACTGCCCACGTAATATCTCACCAAGTAGCCGTTCGTGGGCACAGCAGGGCTGACCGTTGGTGCGATTGTATGCGCCCATTACCGCTTCGACCTTCGCTTGCTTTACCAACGCCTCAAAGGCAGGTAGATAAGTTTCGTGCAGGTCTCTTTCATCGACGACAGCGTTGAATTCGTGTCGGATAGGTTCAGGACCGCTATGAACGGCATAGTGCTTCGCACAAGCAGCCACCTTTAGGTATTTAGGATGTTGCCCTTGAAGTCCCCTGACAAAAGCAATGCCGATTTCGCTGGTCAGATACGGGTCTTCACCATAAGTTTCCTGCCCCCTGCCCCAGCGTGGGTCGCGGAAGATATTTATGTTCGGTGACCAGAAGGTTAATCCCTTGAATCTGCTCCGATCATCTCTGCGGATAGCATCGTGATGCTTTGCGCGGGCTTCATCGGATATTGCCTCTGCGATGCGATGTACCAGGTCGGTATTCCACGTGGCAGCAAGGCCGATCGCCTGGGGAAAGACCGTTGCAATTCCCGCCCAGGCAACGCCATGGAGGCATTCGTTCCACCAATCGTAGGCAGGGATACCAAGCCGATCTATCGCCGGCGAACTGTTCTGCATCTGTGAAATTTTCTCCTCCAGACTCATCCGGGCGATTAGAGCATCAGCCCGCTGTTCGAACGGAATTGAAGGATCACGCCATAGTGCATCACCAGCAGCAGGATAAGGAACTTTATCATCATTTGCCATTTTTACTTTGCTCCGAAACTGTTTCAGTCAGGTGTTTTTGTATTGTCTCGTTGACACGGCGCATCAGGTCGATGTACTCGACCTGGGCGGAGGTAAGTTTTTTGAACGGTTCAGCTGCTATGAGTTTATTGTGAAGTTCCTCGAGTTTGTGCTTATCTTCGACTTCGATGGGCTTGTTTTCCCGCTCGAGCTGGGCGATTTTGTCCGCCTGTGCCTGATAATCCTTCAGGAGTTGAACAAGATCGGGATGTTTATTGAACTGCTCTCTTGCTGCCCGCAAAGCCGCTGATTGAGGCGATCGGCTAATTGCTTCACCCAACCGATTTGCCAATTCGATTATGTCTTCCATATCTCTGTTGCTCCTAATCTATGTGCTTAAAACTTATCTGATTAGAGAACAAATTGAAAGACGATACAAAGACTAACATGATAAAAATCAGTGCTTGAAAAGATTATTGTTCAGTAGAATACTTATGTTTTTATATAAGTGGGAAAAGTTTATAGGATTTAGCCGATGAGAAGCATCTCGATAAAGTTGGTTGTCCTGTCGCTGCTGGTTTCAATGCTATTGACTGGGTGTGAGGGTGTCTCATTAACGGACGTGGCAATCCAGCACTACGTCAATGCGATGGAACAGCAGGATAAGCAAAAAGCCCTTGCAGAATTGAGAAAGGCAATCCAGGCTGATCCATCTTTATCGATTGCCTATGCTGCTATGGGTGATATTTATCGTAGGAGCGGTGATTATCAATCAGCTGCTTCAGCGTATGAGCGTGCATGTCAAACAAATCCATACGCATTTCACGCGCATTATAATCTGGGGGTGACGTACAAGTTTCTTGCTGATGCCGCCCACACTGCCCAGGCTGCTGCTGAATATCTCCGAAAAGCAATTGCAGTCTATCTCCGAGCCGTCATGCTCAAGCCAGATGACTTCGATACGAACTTAAACCTCTCAGCCTGCTATTTCGAACTGGGGAAGTATGACCTTGCCAGGGAATATTGTCTTCGTGCCATAAAGATTAATCCGAAAAATCCATACGCTCATGCCAATCTTGGAATTATTTATGATATTCAAGGCAAGCCCTATCGAGCGATTCGTGCCTATCGAAGTTCGCTCGAACTGGATACTCATCAGCCCAAGCTGATGCTAAACCTTGGTTCGACGTATTTTAGAA
>JAGHBS010000242.1 GCA_021160865.1 Planctomycetota bacterium
CCCTCTTAGCGAGACGGCGATTCGCCTGGCAGCCTCATCGACCTTCAGCACACGGACACGGAGCAGCTGGCCAATTTTTACCACCTGCTCGGCAGAGCGGATTTGACGATCGGACAGTTCCGATACATGCGCTAATGCCTCGATGCCCGGTGCAAGTTCGATGAACGCCCCGAATGGGACAATCCTGATGACCTTTCCGGTATGAACGCTCTCGGGTGGGAATCTCTCAGCCACTCCTTCCCACGGGTCGGGCTGGAGGTGCTTCATTCCGAGCGAGATGCGATTTGTTTCACGGTCGATTTTCAGCACTTGCACTTGTACCTTCTGGCCGGGCTTGACGATTTCGGAGGGGTCTTCGATGTGAAAATGACTCATCTGCGAAACGTGTACCAACCCATCGACGCCACCGAGGTCAACGAAGGCACCGTACGGCATCACCTGGCGGACGATACCTTCGCGTACCTGTCCTTCAGCCAATTCAGCGAGGAGCTGCTCCCTTTGCTTCTGGGCTTGGAGTTCCATATATGCCCTTGCTGAGACGATAACACGTTTTTCATGACGATTAATCTCTACTACCTGGCAGCGGATTTTCTTCCCGACGTATTCAGCAGGATTATCAATGCGATACATACTTATCTGGCTGATGGGCATAAATGCCTTGATGCCGCTGAATTTCACTTCAAGCCCGCCCTTGTTGGAGGCTTCGACGAATGCCTCGACGATTTGTCCTTCCCGTAGATTTTCCCAGCTGGCGTGTTCTACTGCCCCTGACCGTGAGAGAATCCACAACTGCTCGTCCGGCTCGAAACGAATGACCATGAAGTCAAGTTGCTCACCGGGCGTTGGGGGTGTATCAAATTGTTCCAGCGGGACAATTCCCTGGTCCTTCCTACCCAGTTCGACCAATACCCCGGATGGATCAACGTCAACAATCTTACCGGTGCGTATCTGTCCAGCTGATATTTTCCTGCCGATTTGTCCGTTTTTATCCTTGGCGAGGGCAGGTTTAGTTTCCTGAAGTTCGTCAATGATTTCTTCCAAACTCTTCCCACCAAGAGCGTCATCTATCTCTTGCTGGAGATTTTCATCGATGTAATCATTAGTTTGTTCAGGATGTTCGTTTTTCAAAGTATTATCTCCGCATAACAAAAGTATTAGGATTATGATATCGTTAATCTGCCTTTTGTGGAAAGATATTGTATATTCGATTTGGCAAAGAGGCTTTGTTGCGTCATTATCAAATAGTTTGCGAGCAAATCTTTCCTTGCATGTGGATTTGTGGAAAGATACACTCGTTCATATCGGCTTTTGGTCTTTTGGGAGAAAGATCGAATGGTCAGAGTAGAAAAACAATTTTCAATCTTTCTTGTGAACAAGCCAGGTGTACTGGCACAAGTAACGGGTGCGTTGGCTGCTGCTAAGATAAACATGATTGCCCTGACGCTAATGGACGCCAGTGAGCATGGTGTATTGCGGCTTGTTTGCGAAGATAGTGATAAAACCCGTGAGGTACTTCGACAAATACATGATCATTTCACCGAGACTGACGTGCTGGTGATGGAATTGATTAACAAGCCCGGTGCTTTTGCATCGGCAGTAGGGAAGTTGGCTGCTGCTCATATAAATGTTAATTATGCCTATTGTACCGGTGGCGCCCGGGGTGGAAAGACTACTGCGGTCTTCAAGGTTGCCGATTTGAAAAAGGCATTGAGGGTGCTTCAAGAAAATCGTACCACCAAGAAAGATGATCGTATGACGGTCAAAACACCTCCTCGACGACGATAGACGATAGCGGGAATTCTATCAGGCTTAGCAAGGGATGTAGAATGCTGGCAGAGATAAGCAGAGATTTCTCAATGGGGCAGTGGGAACTGACTGCGATGCTTCGGCTTATAGTAGCAGCGGTGTTGGGGGGGCTTATCGGACTCGAGCGGGAGCAGCATGGTCGTTCGGCAGGTCTTCGCACGCATTTATTAGTGGCATTGGGGGCGGCTACCGCAATGGTTGTCTCATTGCATTTCGGTGTAATCTACGGGCTAAAAGGTGCAACTACATCCATCAGGGTTGATCCTGCCCGCGTGGCTTACGGAGTGATGGGGGGGATCGGATGTCTCGGTGCCGGCACTATTATTCAGTCCGGGCTCGGCGTGAGGGGGCTGACTACGGCTGCTTGCTTGTGGTGCACCGCTGCTATCGGATTGGCAGCTGGGTTTGGTATGTTTGTAGTGGCGTTCCTTGCTACCGTTATAGTCCTGTTTGCTCTGGTGGTTCTCGATTATATCGATCGGAAATTACCTGCACGGATTACCCGAAAGGTAGTCATCCGAATACCTGGCACATCAATAGAGCAGATACACCAGTATGAACAGATGCTTCAGCAGAAGGGGGTAAAGGTCATTCTTGCTGGATATTCAAGTGATTATCAGAAAAACTGCTCGACCATTACGCTACGTATGTCAGCCAGAATCGAACGCCTCCGGCAGGTGTTGGATGAGTTTCACAAGTCAGCCCCGGAGATTATCGATATCGAGGTGGTGTAGAACGCGTTTCGTCGGGTCAGTTCGGCAATTTCTCTTTGGGAAAACGCTCTGCTCGTTTTGAGTGTTTTGTGGTGTTTCATATCTCCGCCAGCAATAGTCCATACTGGATGGCAAAGAGTATTGCGAAGATATAGACGATGATCGGGCATTGCTTCACCCGACCGGTGATGAGTTTCCCGAAGGCATAGGAGACGAAACCGGCAGCGATGCCCGCTGAGATGCTCATGGCGATCGGCATTACAA
>JAGHBS010000245.1 GCA_021160865.1 Planctomycetota bacterium
CTCTCGGAGGGACCGGTCTAATCTTCCGCCGGAAGAAAAGGAAGTGAAAATATATCGGGAGTATTGGTGTGGCGGTTTGGTTTGTGTAATGTGTAAGTTTTAGTGAGCCTCAGTAATAAGGAGTGGGAAAATGAAAACTGTAGTAACAACATTGATGGCAGTTGCAGTATTGGTGCTTCTGGCTGTACCGGCAGTTGCAGATTGGAAAGAAGGAGATCCTTACAAGTGGTATCAGCCACCCGACCTGACCGATACGGGTATCGACATTTACAATGTTTGTCCGAAGATTCTGGCTGACGACTTCCTCTGCACGTCGCCTATCCCGATAACCGACGTGCACTTCTGGGGATCATGGAAGGATGACGAGGTCGGTGTGATACAGCTAGTCCACTTGAGCATCCATTCCAATGTCCCCCCAGATGATCAAATTCCTTGGAGTCGTCCTGGTCAATTGCTCTGGCAAAGAGACTTTTGGCCAGGAGAGTTCATTGTAAAAGGACCGATAGATTCGCCCGGGGAAGATTGGCTAAACACCAATACAGGAGAATACCTGCCGGATAACCACAACCTTGCCTGGCAGATTAACATCCCCCATATTGAAGACCCGTTCGTACAGGAAGGGACGCCAGATCGGCCGATAATTTATTGGCTTGACATCTGCGTGGTTGTCGAAGGCGGTGAGTGGGGCTGGAAAACCTCCACTGAACAGTGGATGGACGATGCCGTCTGGTCAGATGATGGGGTGAATTGGTATCCGTTAAAGCATCCCGAAACGCATAAATCCCTGGATCTGGCGTTCGTCATCACGCCTGAGCCAGGAACAATATCGTTGCTGGTTCTGGGTGGCGTCGCTGTCCTGCTTCGTAGGCGGAGGAAATAGCCTATTCGCCGAATAATCTATCGGCAATAGGCAAAAAGCAAAAGCCCACGGTGAAAACCGTGGGCTTTTTATTTTCCCGATTTGGCCCATTATGCAAGGAGACAACAGAATATACTCGGATAATGTAGATTGAGTTTGTGAATCGTTAATTAAATCGCCAATCTTATCTGCCGATTGTTAACGATGCATTATCAACTCGCCACACTCATAAGTACCAACAGGGGCGAGAAAAAGACAGGAGATAAATAGATGGTGATAATTCGTGAAGATGGTCAGACGGAATTCAGGTTTTATCGCCCGGATGCTTCAAGGGTTTATCTCTGCGGGGATTTTAATGGGTGGAATACTGAGCAGCATGAGATGATACGTCAAGATGACGGTTACTGGATGCTGCGATTATCCTTACCGCCCGGAGATTACAGATTTAGATACTTTGCTGATGGAAAATGGTACACGGACTTTTCTGCCTTCGGCATCGAACCGGGACAATTTGGACCCAATAGCATAGTTTTAGTACCCCCGCCACCTGCACGAAAGGCAGCGTGAGGGTCTATTCATCTTTTCATTTTCAATCGCTAAATTTGACCAAACTGTCTATCATCCTCTTTGCAATCACCCGCATATCCTCTGCATGTGAAGCTTCTTCGCTATAATGGTTGAAATTTTCATTTAGAAGGGGTATCTTTCATATAGGTTCTAAAGATTTGTTTCAAGTTGGGTCCTTTGAGAGGAGTGATAATTATGAACCTGTACGATGCGATTAAGGCTCGGTATAGTGTACGTGCATATCAGGATAGAGATGTGGAGCAGGAGAAGATTGACAGGATTATGGAGGCTGCCAGGTTAGCTCCGTCGGCATCGAACCGTCAGCCCTGGAAATTCGTACTGGTTCGCGATGCCGAGACACGGAAGAAGTTGGTCTCGATCTGTCATAATCAAGAATTCGTCGGCCAAGCCCCGGTGGTCATTGCGGGCGTGGGGCTTTCGCCCAATCGTATAATGTCCTGTGGCGTGCCGAGCGATCCGGTCGATGTAGCAATTGCTATGGAACACATCGCCCTGGCCGCTGTGGCTGAAGGGCTGGGAACGTGCTGGATAGGCTCGTTCGATCAGGAGCGCATTCGCGAACTTCTGGGTATCCCCGATAATGCAAAGGTTGTTCAAGTGATGACACTGGGCTATCCCGCTGATGAACCAAAATACCGTGATCGGAAGAGCCTTGACGAGATAGTCTGCTACGAAAAATTTCAATAAGCACCGCCATTTAGCACGATTTGATAAGACTTAATTGCGCCCGTAGCTCAGCAGGATAGAGCGGCGGTTTCCTAAACCGCAGGTCAGAGGTTCGAATCCTCTCGGGCGTATTTTTACAACTTCTCGTATTATCAGCAGCATTGACACAATTTTTACCAACCACGATTTCGAACGTGCCGGTATTTAACGCAATAATGTTGGGGTCAGTATCACCCTGTCGCCTCAAATAGTTATTCCCTGAACTAACCTTGTTATACGATGATTGTCTCGTCGGGGGCATTCATAGCAGGTTGGTTTTTCACTTCTTTGCCTGCTTGGAAACCTTCAAGCAAGTTCCCCAGCGAAAATTTCGCTGATTTTCCCGACAAACTCATTGCCTCTTTGCAAGCAGTGTGTATAAAATGATACCGTAAAGAGGGAGGTTTGCGTATGCGGAATTGTTATAACTCGGTTTTTCTGCGTATCAGGAAAGGTAAGCGAAGTCCCCGCGCATCCGATTAGATACTTCGACCGGGCTCGCTTGCCTCCTGCGAGCGGGCACAGAACGTTGTTCTCAAACCTTTTTCACTTCCACGAGCCTGCTGGCAGGAAATTTTACGTCCTTGCCTACAGATTTGCACGCAGGTACCTATCGTGTGAAGGAACGTAATCGCTACTCATGATCAGGACGTTGAAAATTCTGTGGCGGCTGATGAGGGGGGAGCGGCTCATGTACGCCGGTGCAATCGCAGCGATGGTACTCTCGGCGATCACCATGTTTCTACCACCGTTAATCGCTCGAACAGCGATCGACTACGTCATCGTCGGAAAGCAGCTTAATGCACCGGGGTTCATAAGAGGCTTCATCCAATGGGCAGGTGGTCGAGACTTGTTGGTACACAACCTCTGGATTGCAAGCTTGACCATCGTCGCGATAAGTGCCATCAGCGGTGTTTTCGCGTACTTGAAAGGGCGCTGGGCATCTATCGCATCGGAGACAATCGCACGCAGGCTCCGAAACCGCCTGTATGACCATCTCCAGCACTTGCCCTGCTCTTACCACGATAAGGTTGATACGGGCGATCTCGTCCAACGTTGCAGCAGCGACGTGGACACCATCCGGACGTTCCTGGCCTCGAGGGTGGTGGAGATCGGTCGGGGTGGCATCATGCTGGCTGTGGCATTACCGATAATGCTCGCAATGAATGCATGGATGGCATTTCTAGCCACGATGCTGCTCGGGCCTATCATCTTCTTCTCCATCATCTTCTTCGTGAGAATCAAGAACGTCTTCAAGCAGATGCGCCAGGCCGAGGGGTCAATGACCGCTACGTTGCAGGAGAACCTCACCGGTATTCGCGTGGTGCGTGCCTTCGCGCGCCAGGACTTCGAATGCGAGAAGTTCGCTGTCAAAAACGCCCTCTATCGTGACCGCTGGCGCCGACTGATGCATATCATGTCGTGGTTCTGGTCGCTCTCATCCCTGTTGTGCATGATGCAGGTGGGTATCGTGCTACTTGCAGGTGGATACTACGTTTCCCGTGCCGAGATGTCCGTCGGGACGTTTTCGGCATTCTTCATGTTCGTGAATATGTACCTCTGGCCGCTCAGGCGGGTCGGAAGAATAATGGCAGATCTCGGCAGGTCGGTAGTTTCCATCAGTAGGGTCAACGACATCCTCGATGCCAAGCGCGAAGACCACGAAGATGGCCCGGCGATCATCCCCCATATGACCACGCCTATAAGAGGCCAGATCGTCTTCGAGAACGTCAGCTTTTCCTACGATGGCCATAGAGAAGTACTACGCGATGTCTCATTTCACGTCGAGCCAGGCCAAACCCTGGCGATTCTTGGCCCGAGCGGTTCGGGCAAGACGACCCTTATCTACCTTCTTCTGCGCCTTTACGATTACCAGAAAGGTTCAATCCGCCTGGATGGAAAAGAATTGCGATTGCTGGATAGGAAGTTCATCCGCTCGCAAATCGGCGTGGTCCTTCAAGACCCGTTCCTTTATTCCAAGAGTATAAGAGATAACATCAAACTTGGTCGATCCACTGCCACCGAGAAGGAAATGATAAAGGCAGCGTCAACTGCCCATGTGCACGCAGCGATTGAAGACTTCGATAGCGGCTACGATACCATCGTCGGCGAGCGTGGCGTGACCCTCTCGGGCGGTCAACGTCAACGCGTCGCTCTTGCACGGGCGATATTGAAAGATCCCCCCATACTCATACTCGACGATGCCCTGAGCAACGTCGATACGCGAACCGAAAACCTGATCCTCAATGCCCTCAAACGAGAGTCGCCAAGTAATAAGGGGCAAAGAACCACGCTCGTTATCGCACATCGTCTCTCGACACTCATGGCAGCCGATAAGATCATCGTGCTTGATGCAGGACGAATCGTCCAGTCCGGCACGCACGAAACATTGCTGAACCAGCCAGGTCTATACCGCAGGCTATGGAACGTCCAAAGTTCTTTCGATGAACAACTCGGCTGCTACGCCGAACAGAGCGACCGGACATCGGATAACGAGGAGTACCCCGATGAGTACTAAAACGGCCAGGCTTCAGGAAGAGAGATACGTAGGGGGACTCAAATGGTCCGTCTGGAAGAGGATGTTCAGCTTCCTGTCACCCTACAAGCGCTTCATGGTAGGGCTCGTACTCGTCGCATTGCTCCAAGCCGGGTTAGAGGCGGCCTTTCCCTTAGTAACCCGTGGCATCATCGACCATGCCGTCCAAAACCGGATACACGCCCATCTGCTGCCCTGGATACTGATGTATGCCCTGCTGTCAATAATGTTGTGTGCAGGGACTTGGGCTTTCATTAGGCTTGCTGCAGTGATTTCCACCAACGTCTCTCATGACATTCGCAGGGCAGGGTTCAGGAAGTTGCAGGAACTTCCATTTTCCTACTACGATCGCCGGTCAGTTGGCTGGTTGATTACCCGCCTGACATCGGATTGTGATCGTCTCAGTCGCTTTATCGCATGGAGCGGTATGGATTTCATCTGGGGCGTTGCCATGCTCCTGGGCATAGGTGCGGTCATGCTTTATTTGAACTGGCGCCTCGCCCTAATCGTGATGACGATAATTCCCCCGATGGCCTGGCTGAGCCTGATTTTTCAAAAACGTATATTGGCAACGTCGCGAAAGGTTCGAAGGATTAATTCCAACATCACTGCCTCGTACAGCGAGTCGATCATGGGCGTGCGCACCACCAAGACCCTCGTACGGGAAGAAGAGAATCTTCGCGAATTCAGCAGCCTGACGAATGATATGTTCACTTCATCGGTACGCAATGCCTTGCTTCAATCGATGTACTTCCCGATAGTCGTATCGTTAGGAAGTGTCGGCACGGGGCTGGTGCTCTGGCGGGGTGGGGTGGAGGTAATGTCGGCTCTACCTTCGTCGATGAGCATTGGTACGCTACTGGCGTTCATTTCCTACAGCGGTGCCTTCATAGGACCGATTCGCGAACTGGCGATGCTATTAGCCGAATCGCAGAATGCCCAGGCGGCGGCTGAACGCATTACAGGTCTGTTGGAAATCACTCCTGAAATCAAGGACTCGCCCGAAGTTATCGAGGCGGTCGAACGAAATACCGCTCGAGGACTGCCAGCCGGCGTAGCGATTGACGGAAGGGAAGATAAGATCGAAACCATCGAGTTCCGCAACGTCTCGTTTGCATACAAACAAGGCAAGGAGGTACTCAAGGATTTCAATCTTACCGTCAGGTCTGGTCAGTCCATCGCGCTGGTTGGCCCGACCGGTGGAGGAAAAACGACCATAGTCAACTTACTATGCCGGTTCTACGAGCCAAGTTCCGGTCAAGTACTTATAAACGGTGTAGACTACCGAAAAAGGCCGCTGCAATGGCTTCAATCAAACATCGGAGTGGTGTTGCAGACTCCGCACCTGTTCGACGACACCATTTACGAGAATATCCGCTACGGTAATTTACAGGCCGATGATAGGCAAGTCGAATGGGCGGCCAAATTGGTCAACGCCCATGATTTCATCATGAATCTCGAAAATGGCTACGATACGCGAATAGGTGAAGGCGGAAACAAACTTTCCACCGGACAAAAACAGCTGGTCTGTCTTGCCCGCGCGGTACTGGCCGATCCGCAGATATTCATCATGGATGAAGCAACATCGTCGGTAGATACCGAAACGGAGCAATTAATCCAGCAGGGCCTGATGAATGTTCTGAAAGGACGCATCAGTTTCATAATCGCCCACCGCCTTTCGACGATTAAATCAGCCGATCAGATCCTCATAATTGAGAACGGTAAAATCGTGGAAAGGGGAACTCACGCGGAATTAATCCGGCTCAAAGGCGAATATTATGATTTGTATATAAACCAATTCTCGCAGGAACGACAGAGGCGAATTTTCGCTGAATGTTTCCCCCAGGAGCAATGCCCCGAACCATGATTTGCCTTTCCTCTCAATTAGAAGCGAGTTGCTATTGTCGAAATAGCTCATTCGGAAACCGTTCAACCACTTCCCCTCAATGCCCGACATGCGTATACTACTGTTCATGTGAAGGTATTCATGCTGACAAGTCAACATATTGCTTCGGCAAAACTATTATCGGGAAAAGGCATATGAAAACCATGCGTACAATCGTGCTGATAGCCCTGGTTTTCTTCACGGTTAGAACAGCAAGCAGCCGGGAACCCCCCAAGCGTCCACCGACTTTAGCCGAGCAGGCCTCCAAACTTTACACCTCGGCGATGAGTCAGTATCGCGATCGTCATTGGAAACAAGCAGAGGGCCTGCTGAAAAAATTCGTCAAGACCTATCCTTCTCACGAATACGTACCGGCAGCATATCTGGAATTGGCATACTGTCGAGAGCAGTTGAAGGATTTTGCAGGCTGGGAAAAATCGCTCGACACAGTAATCAAGCGATTCTGGGGCTCGCCAGCATGGTTTATGGCATATGCAGCCAGGATGAAACGTGCAAAAGAATTGAAGGAAAACGATAAATATCTCAAACTTCTTACAGCGATGTCCCGGCGCGTTCGCGAGTTGCCCTTCCGAATGTACACTCAGATTGGATGGAGTTATTGGAACTATGAGTATTATAACTACCGTTTGAGCCCCCTGCGTCCCAAAGCAGCGGAGATGGATATCATCATCCGCAAGCCAGGCTGGATTATGGACGTTGTGGAAATGGCCGACACACCCGCCCGTGCCAGACGGGCAATATCAGCCCTGCAATATACATTCAAGAAATACAGCAATGAACTTCCTCCCGATTGGCAATACGCACGCGTTGCACTGATGAAAAAGGCAGGCTTGACCGCCCAGGCCAAAAATGCCCTGAAGAAATACATCAATGAATGGGGCGACGATCCGCGTGTCGTAGAAATCTGGCTACTCAAATTGAACGATGCCTACGCACGAAAGGATGAAAAAGAAATAGACAAGATCATCGATTACCTAGTGAAAAATTACAAGGGAATCGGAAGCAAGTATTATTTCATCATTGATGGCTCGTTGCGCGTAATGGAAGGCAGAGTGGCAAGGGCACTGGCAAAAAGGCTAAAGGAACTTTACGAGGCAGATAAGTATGAGCGATTCACCAAATTAGCCCGCTTCTACCTTCAAACGTATACCGCTTCTTACTGGCGGCGGCGATGGATAATCGACCTATGGTACAGTATGGCTAAAAAACGAGCTCAAGGAGGTAATACTTCAAGGATACCTTCGACTCTAAAAATGCTTGATGAGTTCCCGTTAGAACAAACCCCATCCGCCAAGCGACGAAATATCACCAGAAAGATAGAACTCTATGTCCTGATGAAAAATTTCGACCAGGCTGTTCAATTAGCAAACGAATTGCTTGGAGATAAGTATTATTGTGCTGCTGGATACAATCTAATCGAACGCTACGCCAATCGATACAACCCCTTCGCGAAGGTACTCGAAAAGGCACGGGCTAAGTGGAAAATCCCCAAAGACAATCCGAACAGCCCTGCTGTCAAATTGCTGGAAAATCTTACAAAGAGGCTCAAGGATGATCAGATCCGCCATGCTGAGGAAATCGGCGAGGAAATGTTTGCAAAGTACCGCTCGGATGCTTCGACAATAAAGGCAGTAAAGAGGCTGGCGGATTACTATTTCAAGAAGGTTATCCCCGAACCACGCGATAAGTGGATGGAAC
>JAGHBS010000070.1 GCA_021160865.1 Planctomycetota bacterium
CCTACAAGGTAATAATAAACAAATGTTTTTTGACGTACTTCTGGATGCCTCCAAAGCGACGCTGGAGATTAACAACCATATATGCAAGCCCGCTGGCAGAGAACTGTCGGTCAGCTTCATTGGAACTCTGGAAAATAAAACATGGCAACTTACTGCCAATCAGATACGTCTGCAAGTCGGTAAAAATTACTTCTCCGCCAGTGGCAGTGTCGAAAATCTTCAACAATTTCTCAGAGGTACAAACGTAAATAAAAAAATCCAAACATCTTTTGCTCTACTTACAAAGACTGATTGGCAGGGACAATGGAAAATTACCGACCTTGCCTCAATCAATGATATCCTTATCGGGCTATCGAAAACACGCAAGTCCATCCTCGAGGACGTTCATCTAAACGGGACAATTAGTGGAAAATGGTCTATTAGACATACCTTCACAAGCATTCTGGACAAACAAGTAGAACAACCTAACAAAACAGCCAGTTCGGCATCCGTAAGGATAAAGTTTGAAGACATTCGCATTCCTGCAAAAACTCGCTTCAAGGTCGGCAACTTATTCGTCAAGCCAGACGACAAACCCATGAATCTTGAACTATCCTGCAACCTCTCTACGGCACCGCCGAGGTTGGACAATTTCCAAATCCATGCAGAAATAGGGCAAAGTGTGGTTAACCTCCAGCAGGGCGAACTAACTTTCCAGACCGAGAATAATATCACTTCAGCAAAAATTGCAGGTATATACACAATTGTAAATCCGGGGAATCTACTTGATTGTATCCCCCCTGCGTCGCTTGTAAATGCACATAAAAAGCAAAACAAATGGTCAGAAAGCATCTCCGGCAGCGTGAAGGGAAGATTCAAGATGATTATCGGACCAATCGTCAAACGGCTACACCTTTACGCAAATGCACTGCAATTACAGACAAAATGGAACAACTCAATCATCAAGGCAAAAGGGCAACCTGCCGATATCACCATAGACTTTCTTGCCGACCGTTTCCTGCCCCCTGATGAGCGAAATCGAGTTGCCCTCCAGATCGACCTGGCTTCGGCAACTGTAGAAACCGTTTTTACATATCCTGCGCGTAATGCAGCAAGAGATACAATTATCGCTCGAAGCAAGGTTATCGTCTCCGATGCAGCCTGGCTTTGCCAACAAATCCCTCTGCTGAAAGATACATTTAATAAATATCAACCAGTAGGTTCACTCGTACTTACATTCTATTCCCGGTTGAAACAAGAATCTTTCTCAGGGCAAGTATTGCTCGACGCAGACGATCTCGAATTCCAATTCCCACCTAATAAACCTAATCAAAAACCACGCATCAAGCCTCGTGGCAAGGCATTACGATTACGCCTGGCTGGGGAAATTAATAAGGACATCGCCAAGATTAATGCTTTCACTTTGGATATTGGAAAATCGTCTTTGTTCGTTCAGGGTGCAATTAAGTTAGATAAATCCAGGAACATATCAGATAATTCATACCTTCCACCGGGTATAGTCGGTGCAAATCTCTACGCAAGTGCCAGAATAGTAATTGATCCTGTCAGCAGGGAACTATTTGCCGAGTTTGATAAAATTGCCCGTCAATACCACCTTGCTGGCGTTTGTCAAGTCAATGCCGACCTAAAAGCCAATTCTAAGTTCATCAATATCCATGGCAAGGCAAATGCAACTGCAATGAATATATCAGTAAATAACCTCGCTGATATCTTTAAGATAGAAGTTGAAAATAGCAATGAAGAACTGACAAAGAAATCGCCATTCAAAGAAAATCTTGAAAAGGAAGTAGAAAAAATCCTTTCACACATTACCAAACCCACTGGCGAGAAATTAATCGCCCAATATAATCTGTCTATCCCTGTTAACTTCTCCAGCATAAATATACGGAACTTCACACTCGCCACTAAGGCTATTAAGGTCCAAGGTGCTGGCAATATACCATTACTATCAGGCGATAAAATCAGCGCACATATAGCGGTTAATATCCCTGAACTTCACCAGCTGGCTATACATGCACCATATTTAGTGGAGTATAAACTCGCCGGCTCATCTTTTATCGAAAGCGAATTTCAATTAGATAAAAGAAAAAATCTATCTAAATACAAATACGTTACGATAAATCTGAAAGATATTCTGGCACAAATAGGTAATAAGAAATGTTATTTGAACGGTACCGTCGGGTTGGAAGACATTGTATATCAGGCTGTCAGGGAAAAGCAGCAAAAGAACTCTGCTGAAAATAAAAAGAAAGCATCGTCAACAAAAATTGGAAAATTTCACACCGATGCACTTGAATTTGCCATTGGAAAAAATCATGGCTTTATCGTGGGAACTGTAAATAACCCCCAATCTGCTGCAACGGGTAAAATTGCTATCCTCTGCACATATATTGATCAGCATGATTTACAACAATGGCTTAATTTATGTTTGACGGAGGTGCGAAATCATCCGCATAGTAAGACAAAGGGCAAACTGTCAGCATCTGATATATTTCGCCTTCGAAAAGAAGCCGATGAAAAAATTGCTTCATTAAAAAACTGGCTCTCTAAGGCAAACCTTCGTTGCCACATTTACATAAAGCGATTTCAATACTTAGATAAATCCACCTTAGCCTGGTATGAAGTTAACGACCTTATTTGTAAAAGCAATTTTGTAAATGGTACTATAAAAGCGAATTTCATAGGTGGACTCAACGGCGGGGGCATGGAGCAAAAAATCCGCATAGATACAACTACTTCTCGACCGATCGCCCAAATTACATCTAATATAATTAAGGTCATACCAAGAGAAAATATCTTGCTACAACTTGCTCAAGAGTTCCCTGGCAATACCGTCTATGGCTCGTTTAGTCAGTGGAAGAAAGTTGAATACTCTTTACGCGACTTGCTTATGAGTATCTCTGATGCCCGATATCGCCCGATAGCTATTGGTAATGCCAAAACGGTAGCAGTCGATGGGATGATTCGAGGAAAAGCTGCACCGAAATGGATGGCACGGTTCTTCCCGGGTTTGAACCTGACAACATACCGCTATCGGAAAATGACTGGCTTTGCAGAGTATTTACCCGATGGAACAGTTAAGAATGATATGATCTTTAGCGGGCCTGTGTATGATATTTATATCTGCGGCACCACCGATATGAATGGTATAGCAAGGTATGAAATAGGGCTTATCCTACTGGGAACACCCCAATCACCGGAATTTAATCATCGACTCAGACAGGGACGCATCATAATACTTAAGTTCAGGGCTCGAATTGCAAATCGACGATTCTACGACGAAGAAATCTCCTACCCCCTGCCTACGGAAACAGCGTACAAGATATTCCTCGAAAACAATATTTTCTACCGCCTCTGGCTTGCTGCTGGTAAAAAGCAGAAAACCACTTCGATTATCACGAATAATCAGGAATAATTTAGTTTTTCTTACATCTGCTTTGGAAGGTAAGTAAATTGCTCAATTATTGATTAGGGGTTATGTTAATCGTCAGATTAATTGGACAACTTACCGCGGCTGAAACTGGACAATATTTCTCTATTTTCTCCTTCATATTTATCGATATGAGTTTCTCGTGCGATTGTTCGTTGTCAGTCTTGGCATTGATATAAACATCAATTTGGGTAAATCGCAGCCCAGCTGGCGTCATGTTCATAATTCCCTTCGCTGTGCTGGCATAGGACTGAATATTAACCTTTAGTTTTTCTGTAAAATAAAGAAATGTACCCATCATGCAAGATTGTATTGATGATATAAACAGCTCCTCAGGCGCCCATTTTCCTGCAGGGCCTCCGAACTCTATCGGCGGAGCCACTGATAATTCAGGAGCATCGCCAGACTTTAACAAACCCACTTTCCCACCTACCCAAAGAAGTTCTACCTCATACTGATAAGAATTAGGCCTTACCTGCGCCATTTGACTCTCCTTTGCTCCCGAGATCATTCTTTGGATAAGTTTCTCATTTTCGCACGAGATTGTGGATGAATCATTCCCTTTTTAGCGAAGATAATCCCGATGAGGATTAATATTCCGACATCGAGCAACAAGGCATATCTGCCTCGTAAAAAAATCGCTTGTAGAAACCCCAAACCAGCAGCCAGCAAAGCGAGGAAGTAGAACAAGCCAACGACTTTTTTCACACTCATTCCGCGATCAACGAGCTGGTCATACAAGTGGCTTCGATCGCCGGCAAATATACTCACTCTTGCTGATAGTCGTCGCATAACTGCCAAACCGGTATCGATGATCGGCAAGCCGAAGATCACGCATGCCGCCAAAAACCATCTTGCCGTACCTTCTAACGTAAAAAGCATCATCATCGTCGCAACAAAGAAACCGAGCAACATTGAACCTGTATCGCCAAGGAAGATACTTGCTGGCGGAACGTTGTAATGCAAGAACCCCAGCACCGCCCCTGCCATTGCCAGGCAAAGAATTACCCTGAACTTATCAAGGCCACTCTCGGCGTGATGTCCATAACAGGCAAGATATATCATCAATCCAGCAAAGCCTATAGATATAATGCCGGTAACCCCGCCACACAAACCGTCCAAACCGTCAAGCAGGTTCGTCGCATTGCAAGTAGCAATAACAATAATGACTGTCAACCCCCCTGAAAGGATAATTGCTACCCAATTGGGTATCGAAAAATGGAAGATTATCTCGAACATTCTTGCAGCACTTATATGGATACCAATCGCACAAAGACCGATAAAAAGTATCCCCGCTGCTATTACCTGTCCAAACACCTTCTCTCGCGGCTTGAGTCCCTTCAGGTCGTCAAGCAATCCTGTCAGTACAATTACAATCGTCGATGCACAAATAGCACCTCCCAACAGTCTAAGGTGAGGATACCACATCATTCCGATAATAACAGAAGCGAGATAACCAACGCATATAGCAACTCCTCCGAGGTATGCCACTGGACGACCGTGGGGTTTTAGCAAATCATCAGGACGATCAACTATCTTGTATCGATACGCCAAGAAACGTACTATCGGCGTAAGCACGACAGAAATACCATAAGCGATAAGAGCGGTCGGCCAGATGTCGCTTAACACTTGCGTTGGCGAAAACATTATTCCCATTTAGTACCACCGTCACATAATTATTTATATACTAATCATCAAGATGGAAATTATTTTATCTCTCAATTGGTAATTACTCCATTATATTTTTGGGCTCGGGGAGGAGCATCTCGGTCAATATCGCTGAAACGACCGACAATAGTGTGAATATAAATAAACTCCACGAACCATCCTTTACCAGCATCCACAAGTCAATATCTGCGCCGCCGGCTGCGATGGTAAGTCTCAAAGTGCTATGAATGCCAATATATCCTGCTGATGCAACAATACCTGTAATGGCAGCAAGTTTAATCCGCCCGATAAGTCTCATCCCCCCTGCTCCGATTGTCGTTAATGCACCAATTAATGCGGGTATCAATACCATTGCAGGCCAAATATCGTTAATCGTTGGAACAATTTTCCATTTCATCCAGTATGCCCAATCGATTGCACCGAACAGACAGGTTGATAGTATGACAATTGGTATAATATGCCAGAGCCTTGCTGGTAGTTTGGTGCGAATCTCAGCCCGCCTGCGCATCCTTCTTCGAATAGTCAGGGGATGATTATAAAACAGGTCAAATACGCCGTGTTCTAACAGTGCCCCATGCTCTCCAAAGACCGGTATGGCATGGACAGCCTCGGTTGCCCAATGCGCCGCCATGAATCTTGCCAAGGCAGGATAACGATGCGTCATCTGAATGGGAAATGCCAAGTATCCAATGTACTTACAGAATCCCAGGAAAACCGCAATATTGTAATCCTTAAAATTCCGCTCACGGATAACAAGATACAGGACATACAATCCCCTTACTAATGAACCTGGGGAAATGGGCGTGACCTGGAACAAGATAAGAATAGCTGCAACGGCTTCTGCCTTGGCTGCTGGGGAAAGTTCCGGGTGAGTGGCAGCGTATATCCACGCCACTGCCACTGAAACTATCTGCGTCACCGGAAGAGTGCATAAATGAACAGCCAAACTCTGAAGGTACTTCTGCACGAATGGCTCATCAATCTTGGAAAGTATCTCATCAGCATCTTCATCGGAAAGCATGTGTTTTTTCCGCCCGGCTGATACCATCTGACAAAGCCATTCCCGTCGGGCTTGGGCGTTGAAGTATAATTTCACTGGACGAACGAATATGTACCATAACTTCTCAACTGCAAAGCGAGCATCGGTCAAAAATCGATGAATCCCGACAGGTAAAACCGCTAATAGAGAATGGAAAAGATATCTTCTAGGCTGATTTACCAATCTCTTCGCCCGGCTGGCTGATACCCTGCCCGCACGATGCCATCGGATAATACTTTCAGCCCGATGGGCACGAAAGGCACGACGAAGATAATCAAAGTCGGTGAAAATTTTGAGATAATGACGACGCAAATCGCCCCTGCCAATCACCTTGCGAACCATCTTAAACAAAATAGGTGCTATTAACCCGAGCCCGATAATCTCACAGATAACCAGAGGCGAGTACCAGCCCTGCAAAATCGCAACAACCAACAATGCTATCGCACCGATAATACTCCAAACGGGCAATTCACCCAGAAAGGCAAATAATCCCGTCAAGAACCTGCTTCGGGTAAGTCTCTCCGAAACTGACTCATCCGTTAGCCCCATTGTCCGCCAGCCCAGCACTGCACCATTGAAGATATTCTGCCAAAGCCCTTTACTGAAAAGCAGGAAAATATGATGATGTGTTATATCAATTAGCGAGGAGCGATACGCATGCTCCAGACGTTTTAGTTCATCGAAAGCATCATGCATATCAGCAAAATCTTCCGGGTGCGATTGAATAAACTGCTGTAATTTATTAAGGTCGCCGCGATCGAACTGAACAAGCGAACCCCTTCTAATGCCCTGAAAGATAAGTTTCACATCAGCAGGACTCATCGGCAGGATTGGAAGCAAGGCAAGACCGGGACGGAAATCCACTGCCGTTAGACCGGCTTCCGCAGAAGCATCCGCATCAAGACGCTTCAGGACATTAGGCTGACTTTTACATGTCCACCATTCATATTGTCTTGCCAATTCCACTGCTCCGATTTTGTGGAGCAGTTTGACCATCTCACGCATGAAAACTCGCTTTGCACGATATTCAGCTGAACCAAGCCTGTTTGGATCGTAATCCTTCCCCTTCAGCCAGCGTTTGCGTTGATCGATATTTTCATCGACTTCAAACTGCCAGTTTCGCCCATCAATCCATTCGCATATCTCGCCACATGCACCTAAATTGGAATCGACAAATGTAGCGATAATATCAACTACTACTGAATCATCCCCGAAGTGTATCCTCGCTGCCCTGCGGATAAACTTCTGCCACAATGCCCCTGCTCGAGCAGCTGATGGATTTACCTGAAGCGAAAACTGACCCTGAAAGCCAAGTTTATAAATCAGATTACGAAATCTGCACGCAAGGTTTGACGGCGGAATAAGTATCTTTACCGCATAACTCCGCCCCACCTCCAAACCAGAAATCTCCTCTCCATCAATAGAAAGCACCCTTGCACGATAAACCTGCCCCGCAAAGCCTCCACCAACGAATCGCTCAACCACCAATTTAAGGGTTGCTTCATTGGCTGGACATACCCCGATAACTTTGTAAGCCAACTCATCCCCCGCCTCGTAGCGATTAATCCTCATTGGTC